>NZ_RCVI01000164.1:0-7754 GCF_003667455.1 Micromonospora sp. CV4
GTCGCGGGCCCGGCTGGTGGCCGCGGTCGAGCGGCTGCCGATCGGTTCGGGGGTGCTGGCCGAGGTACGCCGCGTCCGCAGCCGCGTCGCGCTGCGCGGCACCAGCGCTGGGCAGCAGTGGGCCCGACTCGACCGGGCGGCGCTCACCCTGGGCGGGATGGCCAACCGGCTCACCGGCCTGGCCGAGCCGGCGGTGCTGGAGGCCGCCGCCGCCGACCAGTCGCTGCGTGACCTGGCCGCCCGGGTGGCCAGCGTCGAACGGGCGCTGCGGTTGGCCCCGACCGACGCCCGGGCGCCGCTGGCCGAGGCGCACGGCGTGTTGACCGCCCAGTTGGAGAGCGGCGTCGCGGCCTACGAACGGCTGGTGGTCGCCGCCGCCGGCTACCTGGCCGAGGACGCCCGACCGGAGACCGCCCACCCGGCTGCCGCCCGGCTCACCGAGGCGACCGATCTGCTGCACGGCGTGGCCTCGGCGCTGGCCGAGCTGCGCGCGGTCGGCACTCCGTTGCGCGCGCCCACCCGCTGAGCACGCCCGTCCGCTGAGCCGGCGACGCCGCCCACTCACGGCGGGGTGGTGACCGGGATCGGGTCGGTGTACGACGAGCTGCCCACGACGTTGAACGACCGGATCCGGTAGTGGTACGTGACACCTCGGGCCAGCCCGGTGTTGGTGAAGCCGCGACCGGTCACCGTGAAGGTGGCCACCTCCCGACCGAAGGCCGGGTCCACCGCCCGCTGCACGATGAACCCGGCCCCGGGGCCGGCCGGCGTGCTCGCCGTCCAGGCCAGGACCACCGTCGCGGTGTCCGGCCCCGGCGCGCTGGCGGTGACACCGACCCCGCTCGGCGTGACGGGCGCGGGTGGGGTGCTCACCGCGGCCACCGTCGACCAGGCCGAGGCGGCGCCCAGGTACGTGGTCCGCACCCGGTAGTAGTACGTGGTGTCCGGGGCGACCGTGACGTCCAGGTGGTTGTCACCGACCCCGATCGCGGTGGTGCCCGGGCCGCTGGTGAAGGTCGGGTTGGTGGCCCGCTGCACGTCGATGCCGGTGGCGAAGGAGCGGTTCGCCCAGCGCAGCGCCACCCGCAGCGGCGCGGCCGGCGGGATCGCCGCGGCCAACCCGCTCGGGGCGGCCAGGTGCACCGAGGCGGGCACGCTGTTCGACCAGGACGAGTAGCTCACGGCGTTCTCCGCCCGGATCCGGTAGTGGTAGGTGACGCCGGGGGTGACCGTCGCGTCGGTGTAGCGGGTGGCGGTGGCCGCGACGGTGATGGTGGTGACCTCGCCGCCGAAGGTCGTGTCGGTCGCCCGTTGCAGCAGGTGGCTGGTGGCCGGAGGGCGGCCGCCGTTGCCGGTCCAGGCAAGCGCGATCGCCGGGAGCGCGGTGGCCGAGCCGGGGGCCGGCGTGGCGGTCAGCCCGGTCGGCGCCTTCGGCGTCACCCGTAGCACCAACGGCCGGTTCATTCCGAGGTCGCGGTGACCGGCGAGCTGGCTGTGCCAGCGGTACTCCCAGCCCAGGTTGACCAGTTGGTTCACCACCAGGGCGGGTCGCCCGTCGGCCGGGCTGACCGGGGTCGAGCCGGTCCGGGCGCCGGCCGGACGGCCCGGGTCGAGCAGCCGGACGCTGTCGCCCAGCTTGAACGGCAGCGTCGGCGCGACCGGGCGCAGCGCCACCACCACGTCCTCCCGGGGGTTGACCCGGACGATCTCCTTCCAGCCCAGCTCGCTGCCGTGCGGGGGCCGGAGCGTGCCGTCCCAGCCGACCCGGTTGATCAGCTGCACGTCGCAGCCGCCGAAGCGCAGCGGCTCGGTCTGCCGCACGTTGCCGCTGATCCGCCAGAGTTGGGTGCCGTCGGTCGGCGCGCCGACCGGCACCGCCGGATCGGCGGCGAAGAGCACCTCGGTGACGGGATCGGTCGGACCGAGCGGCAGGGTCGCCGGGGTGAGCGGCCCGGCGTTCGGGTGACCGACGCCGAGCCGGCCGGCCAGCCGGCCGTGGTCGGGCTCGAAGACCTGTTGCGCGGCCTTCACCGCGACGGGCAGGGTGACCGGGCCGGCGGCGCCCGCCGGCGTGAAGGTGACCGTGCCGGCGTGCACCGGCACGGTCGTCTCGCGCGCGGTCCGGGTGCCGAACGCCGGGTCGTACGCCGGCTGCGGCACGATCGGCGGGCGCTGGCTGGCCGCGTACGCGAGGGGCAGCCGTTGGCGCAGCCGGGCCATGTCGTAGGGCGGGGCCGGCGCTCCGGTCACCCGGAACTGGAGCAGCGTGCGGGTGTTCGGGCCGTACCCCGGCTCGGTGGGGGGCGGGCCACCCTCGGCGCTCCGGTCCGGCGCGTCGGTGTGCTGGTCGTAGCGCGGGTCGAAGCCGGGCAGCGGCGCCGGGGCGTCGTTGTACAGGATCAGCGTGCTGCCCGGCGGCACGGCGGAGAAGTCGACGAGCACGTCGGCACGCTCGCCGGGAGCGAGCAGCAGCGTGTGCCCGTCGACGTTCAGCACGGTCGGGTCGAGCCGGTCGTAGCGGTAGCCGATCGGCCGGTTCGGCAGCACCACCGGGGCGGGCAGCAGCCCGGCCTCGTTGCCGATCTGGATGAACGCCGGCCCGGCCGCGCGGGGGTCCGGCACCCCGCCGTCGCGTCCGTCCGTCGGCCAGTCCGCCGGCCGGTCCGCGGCCCGCACAGCGGGCACCATCGGCACCTCACCGGCGTCGGCGTCGGCCAGGGCGCCGTCGTCCGTCCACATCGGCGCGTCCGAGCAGGCTCGGTAAAGCTGGAGGTTGAGGCTGCGGTCCAGGCACGCGTTGAGGATCCGGAACCGGTACGCGCGCGGCCGTACCTCCAGGTACGGGTAGGCGACGCCGTTGACCAGCGGGGTGTCGCCGTACACCTCGGGCACGGCCGACGGGTGCGGCGTGCCGGGGCTCAGCGGCGGCTCCTCCGGCGCGCCGACCGGATCGTGGTGCGGATTCGGCACCGGGCCGGGCCCGGTCAACGACGGTCCGCCGGTGACGCCGTCCGCCGACGGCCAGCCGTCCGCGACGGGCCAGCCGTCGCTCCGGGTGCCGTCCGGGGCGGTGGTACGCGACCAGGGGCCGTAGTCCCACCGGCCGGTCGGGTTGCGCCCACCGGACCGGTACGGGTTCTGCCGGGGCTGGTAGACGTGGGGGTGCCAGAGGCCGCCCCGCGCGCCCCAGCGTTCCCGGTCCCAGGTGGGGTCCTCGGCGGCGAGCTGGGTGTCGTCCGGCACGAACGTCTTGTCCTCGATCACCAGCGGCAGCTGGTCGGTCGGCAGCACCCCGTCCGCGACGAGCTGGTCCTCGGCCGGGTCGGTGAGCAGGTAGAGCGCGAGCTGCCCGCCGTAGACGGTGAGCCGGGCCAGGCCGAGGGTGTTGTCGTGGAACCACAGCAGCCGGCCGCTCTGCTCGTTGGGGTAGTAGAGCGTGGTGGCGCCGGCCCCGGGCGGCGGCATGTCCGGCACGTGGGCCAGGCCCGTTCCGGTCGGGTACGGGGTGATCTCCCCGGCCGGGGTGATCCACTGCCCCGGGTTGCCGGCGCTCGTCCAGCCGGTCTGCGCCCCGGCCAGGTGCAGCACCGCCCGGTTCTGCGGGTACGGCGCCGGGCCGTCCAGCGGGCCGGTGCCGGCTCCCTCGACCGTGTCGTCGACCGGCAGGAACAACTCGCCGGCCCGGCCGGTGGGGAGCTGGTTGATGAACTTCACCCGGACCGGTCGGCCCCGACGGGCGAGAATCATCGGCCCGAGATGCCAGGGCCGCTCCGGGGGCGCCACCGTGTTGTGGCCGGACGCGTCGGTGCCCAGGTTCAGCTGCCGGTAGCCGCGCAGCCGGGTGGCCGGCAGGTCCCGGTGCAGTCGTTGCGCGTACTCCTGCAGGCCGATCTCGTAGTAGTCGCACCCCGGGTAGCTGATCGTGTCCGGCACCGCCACCGGCAGGTACCCGCCGAGGTCGCTGCCACCCAGCTGACCCGGAGTGGGCAGCGCGTCGACGAACTTGCGCAGCCCGGTGCCCGGCACCACCCGTCCGTGCGGGTCGCGTGCCGGACGGGGGCTGTACGCGAAGTTCGGCACCGGCCCGAAGCGGTGGGGCACGACGGCCGGGTCGAGGCTGGGCGCCGGGGCGGCCTCCTCGACGGTACGAATGGCCGGCACGGACGCCACCCGCCCGTTGGTGCCGCCGTTGCTCTCGCGGGCAGTCCGCTCGAACCAGGTGGAGCGGAGTCTGCGAAAAATCGCCATGGCTCTCCCCGGGGTCGGGGCACGAGGGTCGCCACCCCTGCGTGGCGGCCTGGTCGGGCCCGGCACTCTGACGATCGGTGAGCACTCAACCGCAGCATGCGACTCCGGAGGCCGGTTAGGAATTACCCAATCGTCCGTATCTGGGATGACCTCGGTCCGTGCCGGCCGGTCAGGCGGGCGGCGGGGCCCCGGGATGCTCCGGTTGGCAGACCGGGCACCAGTAGGTGACCCGTTCGCCCATCTCCTGCTTGCGGATCGCGGTGCCGCAGCGACGGCAGGGTTGGGCGCGGCGGCCGTACACGTAGCTGGTCTGCCCCCGGTGCAGCGAGCCGGTGGTGCTCTGCGTCCAGCGGCCCCGGTTGGCGGCGAGCAGCCGCTGCGCCAGGGCCACCGTGCCGGCCAGGTCGGGCACCGCACGCACCGGCGTCCACGGCGAAACCCCGCGCAGGAAGAGCACCTCGCACTTGTAGAGGTTGCCCACCCCGGCCAGGTTGCGCTGGTCGAGCAGCGCTTCGCCGATGGTCTCCTCCGGGTGGGCGGCGAGCCGACGGACCGCCTCGGCCGGATCCCAGTCGGGGCCGAGCAGATCGGGGCCGAGGTGACCGACCAGGCCGTCCTCCTCCGCGGTGGGCACCAGGGCCAACTCGTGCAGGTGGTAGCCGACCGCGACCGCGCCGGGGCTGCGCAGCACCACCCGGATCAGGTGTGCCGGCCGCCCGCTCCAGCGTTCCCCGGGCGCGTACGCCCGCCAGGCGCCGTCCATCCGCAGGTGCGAGTGCAGCGTCCAGTGCGCCCCGCCGGCGGGAGCGGTGAGACGGAGCAGCAGGTGCTTGCCCCGGCTGGCCGACGCGCGGACGGTCCAACCGGTGAGGTCCGTGGTGGCCAGCTGGGGCACCCGGAAATCACTGCCGGTGAGACGCGCGCCAGCCAGCGCGCGGTGCAGCACGCGCGCGGTGTTCCAGACGGTGTCGCCTTCGGGCACCTCGCCATCCTCCCTCGTTCGAGCAAGATTCGCATGTGTCGCCATTTGTACTCAGGTTCCTCATGATCTCCCGACATGCGAGGGTCAGGAAGTTCTGAGGAGAATGCCCATGACACGACCCCGATGTCGTACTCGCTCCACCGCCCTCGTCGCCGCCGTGGCCCTCGCGCTCACCGCCGCGCTGCTGCCCGCCACCAGCCCCGTTTCGGCCACCCCCGCGGTCGGCCAGCCGCTGACCCTCACCGCCGCCGCACCGGGCGGCGAACGGTGGAACGCCGACCTGTCCGTCGTCGACCGGGACGACGTCAACGTCCGGCGCAGCGCCGCCGGGCTCCGGCTGCGCGAGGCCCGGGCCGCCGGGCGCAACCACAGCGCGGTCGCCGAGGGAATGCTGCTGACCGCCCCGCGCACCCTCACCCGGCCGGCCACCCGGGTCCGCGCCGAGATCACCGCGCAGGTGCCCGCCGGTGCCACCGTGGAGGCGCAGGTCCGGGGCTGGCGGGTCAGCGGTTGGAGCGAGTGGCGGGCCGCGACCGCCGGCGCCGTCTTCGACCGGCCGGTCAGCCGGGTGCAGACCCGGGTGGTGCTCACCGCGCGGGCCGGCGGCGCCACCGCGACGGTACGCGGCGTCCAGCTCACCGCCGACGCGACCGCCGCCGTCTCCGCCGCCACACCCGGCCGCACCTACCGGGTGTACGCCACCCGGATCGGACTGGTCGGCGAGCTGACCGCCAACGGCCGTACGGTGCAGCCGCGGGACCACTTCGCGGCGCTGCCGTCGCGGCGCGGGCTCTCCCCGCTCAACAGCGGCGACTACACCGTGCGGGTGTGCACCACCAACGGCTCCCGCTGCGAGTACGCGCCGGTCTGGGACGTCGGGCCGTGGAACACCCGCGACGACTACTGGAACCCGTCGGCCGTGCGGGAGAACTGGAAGAACCTGCCGCAGGGTCGGCCCGAGGCGCAGGCCGCGTACCAGTCCGGCTACAACGGCGGGCGGGACCAGTTCGGGCGTACGGTGCTCAACCCGGCCGGCATCGACCTGGCCGACGGCACCTTCTGGGACGGCTTGCGGCTGACCACCAACGCCTGGGTGGACGTGGCCTACCTGTGGACCGGTGACGGGCCGCGCGGGGTCGTCGGCGACGGGCCGCTCAACATCCGCACCGGGGCCAGCACGTCGTACCCGACCCGTGGCCTCGCCGCCCGGTTCGCCAACGTGCCGATCCAGTGCTACGTCACCGGCCAGTCGGTGGCCGGCCCCTACCGCACCACCACCCGGTGGAACCGCCTGGCCACCGGGCAATACGTCAGCCACGCGTACATCTCCGCCGTGTACGGCGGCTCCGTGCCGGTCTGCTGACCCGGGCTCAGCCCCGTCGGGCGCCGTCCGGGCGCTCGTCGGGGCGGGCCGGGCGAACCATGTCCTGATAGCGCGGGTGGCTGGCCCCGTAGACGGCGTAGTTGAGTCGGGCGTGCGAAAGGCTCAGGTCGCCGTTGGGGCCGCCCCGAACCGCGTCGGCGTCGGCGTCGGACTGGCCGTCGTCGGTCCAGAAGCAGACCGGGCAGGTCCCGCCGCCGGTCCGGGAGGCGCAGCAGGGACAGGCCACGGGAACCACGTGTTCACCCACCGGGGAAGCATTCCACAGTCGAACATCAGCCTGCGACCCGCACGAGGTCACCGGGGGCCACCCCGACCGGGACCGTCGTCGGTGGTCAGCGAGATCCAGGGCGCGGCAGACCTGCCGGCAGGCTGACCCTGGACGCCGGTGAGCAGCTCCAGGACCACCTCGTCGTGCAACGGAATCCCATCCTCGCCCACCACCGGAATCTCCGGCTTGAGCAGCCGGGCACGGTCCACCGCGCCCCGGTCCACGCGGACCAGCCGCATGCCGCGCCGCTGGTAGAACCGCAACGCCCGCAGGTTGTCGTTGGAGGTGATCAGCCACACCCGGGTCAGGCCCGCCGCAGCCGCCGTCGCCGTCGCCGCCGACAGCAGCGCGGTCCCCACGCCGCCACCGGACACCGCCGCCACCACGCTGACCACCTCCAGGCCCTCGGCGTCGACCCGGTGGGCCAGCGCGCCCACCACCGCGCCCGCGCCGTCCACCGCCGCCAGCGTCGGCAGGGTACGCAGGTCGTACCGGGTGTCGTGGGCGATCACGTACGGGCCGCCCCACTCGCGTTCGTGCAACGCGTCGACCGCCGTCCGCTCGGCAGGGCCGGCCGCCCGCACCTCGATAGCCACGTCCCAGCCTCCCGATCGCGCCGGTCTGCTACGCCGGCCCGGAGCGTACCCGCGTCGCCCGGTCGACCGGGGGCTGGCGGATATGGGACACCGCACTGGCCGACCGGCCACTCCCGCCATCGGGCGCTGTTGGGCAGACTGCCCTGGTGAATCCTCGGAACCTGCCCGCCGTCGCGGTCCTCGTGATCGCCGTCGCCCTCACCGCCGGCTGCGGCAGCGACGACGCCGCTCAGCCGGACGCCGCCTCGTCCGCCCCGGCCCCGGCGACCACCGGTC
>NZ_RCVI01000326.1:0-7740 GCF_003667455.1 Micromonospora sp. CV4
GCGCCACCCGCCCGCGCTGGTGGGGGCGGGACCGGGTGACCCGGAGCTGATCACGGTGAAGGGCTGGCGGCTGCTCACCGAGGCGGACGTGGTGGTCGCCGACCGGCTGGTGCCCGGGCTGCTCCTGGACGAGCTACGCCCCGACGTCGAGTTGGTGGACGCCTCGAAGATCCCCTACGGCCCGTCCCGTGCGCAGGAGGAGATCAACCGGATCCTCGTGGATCGGGCCCGGTCCGGCGCTCTGGTGGTTCGGCTCAAGGGCGGTGACCCGTACGTCTTCGGCCGGGGCGGCGAGGAGCTTTTGGCGTGCGCGGCGGCCGGTGTGCCGGTGACCGTCGTCCCCGGGGTGACCAGCTCGATCGCCGCGCCGGCCGCGGCCGGAATCCCGGTCACCCACCGCGCGGTGGCGCACGAGTTCACCGTGGTCTCCGGGCACGTCGCCCCCGACTCGCCGGTCTCGCTGGTGCGCTGGGACGCGCTCGCCGGCCTGCGCGGCACACTGGTGATCCTGATGGGGCTGAAGAATCTCGCCGCGATCACGGCCACCCTGATCGCGCACGGGCGCTCGCCGCAGACACCGGCTGCCGTGGTGCAGGAGGGCACGACGGGCGCCCAGCGGACGCTGCGGTCCACCCTCGGCGCGGTGGCCGCCGACGTGCTCGCGGCCGACGTGCGCCCGCCCGCCGTCGTGGTGGTGGGCGACGTGGTGGGCGCCCTCGACGGCTGAGGAGCTGGGCGCACTCCTGCCGATTCGCGGAGTTGAGAGTTGACCGACTCGAGTGATCGTTGGCAGTTCAAGAGGGCATTTGGCGGCGTGTCGAGTCGCTGACCTGCCAACGATCACTGAGAAACGCAAGATGGCGGGGCCGGAGCGCACGCGCTCCGGCCCCTTCGACGTACCAGCGATCGACTACTGCTTGAGCATGTTGTCCAGCAGCAGGGCGCACCGGATCAGGCCGAGGTGGCTGTACGCCTGCGGGTGGTTGCCCAGCCCGCGCTCGGCGAGCGGGTCGTACTGCTCGGGGAGCAGCCCGGTCGGGCCGGCGGTGAGCACCATCTGCGCAAACAGCTCCTCGGCGTCGGTGCGGCGGCCGGTGCGCAGGTACGCCTCGATCAGCCACGCCGTGCAGATGTGGAAGCCGCCCTCGCGGCCGGGCAGGCCGTCGTCCCAGTGGTACCGGTAGACGACCGGGCCGCTGCGCAGGTCCGCCTCGATCCGCAGCACCGTGGACAGGAAGCGCGGGTCGTCGCCCGGAAGCAGGCCGGAGAGGCCGATCCAGAGCGACGAGGCGTCCATGTCCTCGTCGCCGTACGCGACGCTGTACGCCTCGACGTCCTCGTGCCAGCCGTGCTCCAGCACGTTGTCGGCGATCCGGTCGCGCAGCTCCTTCCAGTCGGCCCGGTCCTCGCCGCCGTGCTGGCGCATCACGTGCAGCGCCCGGTCGACGGTCATCCAGCACATCACCTTGGAGAAGACGTGGTGCCGGGGTGGGAGCCGGGCTTCCCAGATGCCGTGGTCGGGCTCGTGCCAGCGGCGGCGGACCGCCTCGACCATGTTGTCCAGGACCCGCCACTCGTCGTCGCGGACCGAGCCGCGAGCGTCGGCGACGGCCGCGATCAGGTCGGCGATCGGGCCGAAGACGTCCAGCTGGAGCTGGTGGTTGGCGAGGTTGCCGACCCGGACCGGACGGGAGCCGGCGTACCCGGGCAGGGTGTCGATGACCGCCTCGGCGCCGAGCTCGTAGCCGTCGATGGTGTAGAGCGGGTGCAGCCGCTCCGGGTGCCCGCCGGTGCGCTCGATGCAGCCGTCCACCCAGCGCAGCAGCGCCTCGGCCTCCTCGATGGAACCGAGGTCGACCAGGGCGCGGGCGGTCAGCGCCGCGTCGCGGAGCCAGCAGTAGCGGTAGTCCCAGTTGCGGACGCCGCCCAGCTCCTCCGGGAGCGAGGTGGTCGCCGCGGCCAGGATCGAACCGGTGGCCTCGTGGCACAAGCCGCGCAGGGTGAGCGCGCTGCGGGCGACCAGGTCGCGGGCGGTGGACGGCAGCCGCAGCGAGGCGACCCAGTCCTTCCACGGCTGCTCGGCCGCGGCCTGCCGGTCGTGGATCGGCACCCGGTGGTGCTCCAGGCTGTGCGTGCCGAAGCGCAACTCCAGCACGACCTGCCCGCCGGCGGCGGAGAGGTCAACGACCGCCTTGGCGGTCTCGTAGCCCCCGTCGTTGCTGACCTGCCACTCCACCCCGGGGGAGTAGAGCGCGAACGGTTCGTTGGAGCCGAGCACCAGCAGGCCGTCGCCGAGCGGCTGCAACTGCACGGCGACCTGACCGAACTCGGGCCGCGGCGCGAACTCCAGCCGGACGCGGCCGCTGCCGGTGAGCACCCGGACGAGGGTCGAGTCGCCGGTCACCACCGCCGGGCCGTCCGGGGTGGTCTCCCGGGCCGGCTTGTCCAGCCAGTCGGTGACGGTGAGCCCGGACCACCGGGTCTCCACCGTCATGGTGCCGGAGCGGTAGCGCTGGCCCAGGGGGATGCCGCCGCGCTCCGGGACGATGCTGAAGTGGCCGGCGGGGCTGCCACCGACCAGGTCGGCGAAGATCGCCGCCGAGTCCGGCTTGGGGTGGCACAGCCAGCTGACCTTGGCGTCGGGCGTGAGCAGCGCGACGGTGCGGCCGTTGGCGAGCATGGAGTGCCGCTCGATCGGCACCGCCCGCTCGCCGAACAGCCAGTGGCGGCGGGTCTCCAGCAGCAGCCCGAGCGCGCGGGCCGCCTCCAACGGCTCGGCCACCCGGTAGCCGGCCTGGGTGTCCCCGGGACCGATCTTGATGCCGAGGTCCGGACCGTGCAGGTTGCCGAACGCGTTCTCGTCGGTCACGTCGTCGCCGATGAAGAGCACCGCGCTGGCCGCGAGCTGGGTCCGCAACTGGTCGACGGCGGTGCCCTTGTGGGTGGCCACCACGGAGAGCTCGATGACCTCCTTGCCCTGGGTGACCGTCACGTCGTCGAACCTGGCCGGACCGTTGCGGACCGCCTCGATGGCCGCCGCGGCGACCTGCGGGTCGACCCCCCGGGTGTGCACCGCGACGCTGGCCGGCTTGCGTTCCAGCCGGATGCCGGGGTGTTCGGCGGCGATCTCGCGCAGCGCGTCCCGGACCCGGTTGCGGACCGCGACCAGCTCGGGGGAGAGCCGCTCAACGAAGCCGATGTCGAACTCGGAGCCGTGGCTGCCGACGAGGTGCACCTCGCTGGGCAGCCGGGAGAGCGCGGCCAGGTCGCGCAGCGCCCGGCCGGAGACCACCGCCACGGTGGTCTGCGGCAGCGCGGCGAGCGCGCGGATCGCGGCCACCGACTCGGGCAGCGGTACGGCCGTGCTCGGGTCCTCCACGATCGGCGCCAGTGTGCCGTCGTAGTCGCAGGCGATCAGAAGCTGGGGGACCCGGGCGATCCGGCCGATGGCGGCGCGCAGCTCGGGGTCCATCACCTCGGTGGAGATCACCGCTCCGTCGTTGACGGACGTGTTCACGCGGCCTCCGCCTCGGAGACTCCAAGCTCGGAGAGGAAAGACTTGGCCCAGTGCCCCACGTCGTGGGTACGCAGGTGGCGTTGCATTGTCCGCATTCGGCGGCGTGCCTCGGTTTTCTCCACGTGCACGGCCCGGAGGAGGGCGTCCTTGACCGCGTCCGGGTCGTGCGGGTTACACAAAAAGGCCTGGCGCAGCTCGGTGGCAGCGCCGGCGAATTCACTGAGCACGAGCGCGCCACCCTGGTCGGCGCGCGATGCGACGTACTCCTTGGCCACCAGATTCATTCCGTCTCGCAGCGGGGTCACCATCATCACGTCGGCAGCAACGTACATCGCGGCCAGTTCACTGCGACTGTACGACTGATGCAGATAGTGCACCGCCGGCACGCCGACCCTGCCGAATTCGCCATTAATACGACCAACCTCGCGCTCCACCTTGACCCGAAGCGCCTGGTAGTGCTCGACGCGTTCCCGGCTCGGCGTGGCCACCTGCACCATGACCGCGTCCGGGACTGTCAACTTTCCGTCAGCCAGCAGCTCGCGGAAGGCCTTCAGCCGCAACTCGATGCCCTTGGTGTAATCCAGCCGGTCCACGCCCAGGATTATCGTCTTCGGGTCGCCCAGCTCGGCGCGAATCTGCTTGGCCCGGGCCTGCACCGCCGGGTCGGCGGCCATCCGTTCCATCTCCTGGGTGTCGATCGAGATGGGGAAGGCGCCCGCCTTCACCTGCCGACCGTCGACCTGGATCATCTGCCCCTCGTAGCGGAGCCCCAGCAGGTGCCGGGCCAGCCGGACGAAGTTCTGCGCCGCCAGCCGCTGCTGGAAGCCGACCAGGTCGGCGCCGAGCAGGCCGCGCAGGATCTCGGTGCGGAACGGCATCTGCATGAACAGCTCGATCGGCGGGAACGGGATGTGCAGGAAGAAGCCGATCCGCAGGTCCGGCCGCAGCTCGCGGAGCATCGCCGGGACGAGCTGGAGCTGGTAGTCCTGCACCCACACCGTCGCGCCCTCGGCCGCGACGTCCGCCGCGGCCTCCGCGAACCGCGCGTTGACCAGGCGGTACGCCTCGCGCCAGCGGCGCTTGTAGGCCGGCGTCTCCACCGCGTCGTGATAGAGCGGCCAGATCGTCGCGTTGGACTGGCCCTCGTAGTAGCGCTCCAACTCCTCGGCGCTCAACGGGACCGGGTGCAGCCGGATGCCCTCCAGGTCGAACGGCTCGGGGGCGGCGCCGGTGCCGCCGGCCCAGCCGACCCAGGTGCCCTGGTGCTCGGCGAGGACGGGATGCAGCGCGGTGACCAGCCCGCCCGGGCTGCGTCGCCACTGCCGTCCCTCAGGTGTGCTCACCTCGTCGACCGGCAGGCGGTTCGCCACTACGACAAAGGAGCTACGGACGGTCACGATCGGCCACCTCCGGGTGCTGACGGGTCCACCGCGATGAGCGTACTGAGCGTAGCTGCGGCCTCTGTTCCCCCGTGCCGGAGTTCCGTACCCACCCCGCAGGGGCTGAATCGGAACCGTGATCTTGTTGACAGGGTGGTGCGGTGAGCGGCACGACGTACTCCTGGGGCGGGGTGATGTGGGCGAAGCGGGCCGTACCTGTCAGGATTGACGATGGCGTGCGCGCGGCCGGCTCCCGGTCGGCGGCGGCGGGCGGAGGTCGCAGCCCGCGCCGCGCCGCCCATCATGCGACAGCAACCGACGGAGGTAGCCCGCACCGTGGCCCAGTACATCTACGTCCTGGAAAAGGCGCGCAAGGCGCACGGCGACAAGGTCGTGCTCGACAACGTGACGTTGAGCTTCCTGCCGGGGGCCAAGATCGGTGTGCTCGGCCCGAACGGCGCCGGTAAGTCCAGCCTCCTCAAGATCATGGCAGGCTTGGACAAGCCGAGCAACGGCGAGGCCCGGCTCATGCCCGGCTACACCGTCGGGATGCTCGCGCAGGAGCCCCCGCTCAACGACGCCAAGACCGTGCTCGGCAACGTCGAGGAGGCGGTCGCCGAGACCAAGGCCAAGCTGGAGCGGTTCAACAAGATCGCCGAGCAGATGGCGACCGACTACTCCGACGAGCTGATGGAGGAGATGGGCAAGCTCCAGGAGGAGCTGGACCACCTCGACGCCTGGGACGTCGACTCCAAGCTCGAACTGGCCATGGACGCCCTGCGCTGCCCGCCGCCGGACGCCGACGTGACCCAGCTCTCCGGTGGTGAGCGCCGCCGCGTCGCGCTCTGCAAGCTGCTGCTGGAGGCGCCCGACCTCCTGCTGCTCGACGAGCCCACGAACCACCTGGACGCGGAGAGCGTCTCCTGGCTGGAGCAGCACCTGGCCAAGTACGCCGGCACCGTCATGGCGATCACGCACGACCGGTACTTCCTCGACAACGTGGCCAACTGGATCCTGGAGCTGGACCGCGGTCGCACCTACCCGTACGAGGGCAACTACTCCACGTACCTGGAGAAGAAGGCCGCCCGGCTGGCCGTCGAGGGTCGCCGCGACGCCAAGATGAAGAAGCGCCTCACCGAGGAGCTGGAGTGGGTCCGCTCCAACGCCAAGGCCCGGCAGACCAAGTCCAAGGCACGCCTGGACCGGTACGACGAGATGGCCACCGAGGCGGAGAAGACCCGGAAGCTGGACTTCGAGGAGATCCAGATCCCGCCGGGCCCGCGCCTGGGCAGCACGGTCATCGAGGCGCACAGTCTCAGCAAGGGCTTCGGCGACCGGCTGCTGATCGACAACCTGTCGTTCTCGCTGCCCCGCAACGGCATCGTCGGCATCATCGGTCCGAACGGCGTCGGCAAGACCACGCTGTTCAAGACCATCGTCGGGTTGGAGGAGCCGACCAGCGGCGACGTCCGGGTCGGTCCCACCGTCTCGCTGTCGTACGTCGACCAGAACCGGCAGGGCCTCGACGGCGACAAGACCGTCTGGGAGGTCGTCTCCGACGGGCTGGACTACCTGATGGTCGGCAAGGTCGAGATGCCGTCGCGGGCGTACATCGCCGCGTTCGGTTTCAAGGGACCGGACCAGCAGAAGCCGACCAAGGTGCTCTCCGGTGGCGAGCGCAACCGGCTCAACCTGGCGCTGACGCTCAAGATCGGCGGCAACGTCATCCTGCTCGACGAGCCGACGAACGACCTGGACGTGGAGACGCTCTCCAGCCTGGAGAACGCGCTGCTGGAATTCCCCGGCTGCGCCGTGGTCATCTCCCACGACCGGATGTTCCTGGACCGGGTCGCCACGCACATCCTGGCCTGGGAGGGCGACGACCAGAACCCGGCGAACTGGTTCTGGTTCGAGGGCAACTTCGAGGCGTACGAGAAGAACAAGATCGACCGCCTCGGCGCGGAGGCCGCCCGGCCGCACCGGGTGACCTACCGCAAGCTGACCCGCGACTGACCGGCCGACAAGGTGTCTGACCGGTTCGTCTATCACTGCACACTGCGCTGGTCCGACCTGGACGCGTACGGCCACGTCAACAACTCGCGCTTCCTCACCCTGTACGAGGAGGCGCGGGTGGCGTTGATGTTCGCCGGTGGCCGGGCCTGGGGGGTCGGCTCGTTCGCCGACGGGGTGGTGATCCGTCGGCACGAGGTCGACTACCTGCGCCCGGTCGACTACGCGCTGGGTCGGGCCACCGCGGAGGCCGCGCCCACCGTCCGGATCGAGCTGTGGGTGGAGGAGATCCGGGCCTCCCGGTTCACCGTCGCCTACGAGCTGTACGACGGCGAGGTGCTGGCCAGCCGGGCCCGCTCGGTGCTGGTGCCGTTCGACCTGACCCGCCAGGTGCCTCGACGGATCACGGCCGAGGAGCGCGAGTTCCTGCTCACCTACGCCCCGCAGGTTGGCGCGGCGTGACGCGGTCGGGCACGGCGGGACCGGAACACGAGGCGGCGCCCGGGCACGGCCTCACCGGGGTGGCCGACGCGGGCGCCTTCCTGGCCCGGCTGGTCCGGCTGGATCCGGTCGCGCCGGTCCGGCTGAGGCCGGCCGGCGCCGCCGGTCGGGTCGCCCTCTGGGCGCGGCTGCCGTGGCAGGTGCTGGTGGTCCGGACGGTGGACGGTGGTCCGGGCGACGGCGCGTCCACGGACGTCACGGTGGCGGCTCCGGAGCTGCTGGCCGAGCTGGAACGCGGGGGCTCGGCTCTGCCGGCACGCCGGGACGCGCAGTGGCGGTGGCCGCTGCCACCGGCGCGCAGCCGGCCGGTGGAGGCGCTGCCCGCCGCCGAGC
>NZ_RCVI01000438.1:0-7738 GCF_003667455.1 Micromonospora sp. CV4
GGCGTTAATCGGTGGGGCTCCGGGGCTGGGAGTGGTTAGGGTGACCGGATGTTCACGCATGCCTTGATCGAGGGGGTCGGTACGCCGGCCGCCTGGGGTCCCATGTTGGTGTCCCGCCCGCGAGTCCGGCGTCCGGCCCTGGTCGGCCGGGACGCGACCCGCCGCTGATCGGTCCATTCCACGGCGGGCTGGGGCTCAGCCCCCGCCGCCGCTGATCAGCTCATTCCTGCCGCCGCAGGGGCTGCCGCCCCTCGGTGTCGCACCGCCGCGTCCTCGCGCCATCGTCCAGGGCCGTCCGAGTCCCGATCCACTCGGGCAGGCCCGGCAATCCCGGCTGCCTGTCCAGCCCGTCGCCGAACGGCGACAGACAGGACGACGACCCGTGGCGCCCCGCAACTTCCGATCAACCGAACGCGACCGGTCCCGTCGCGTACTCAGCCAGAACTTCCTCGTCGACCGGGCCGCCGTGGCGCGGCTGGTCGGCGCCGCCGAGGTCGATCCCGACGGACTACTGCTGGAGGTCGGCGCCGGTCGCGGCCAACTGACCCGTCCGCTCGCCGCCCGCTGCGGTCGACTGACGGCGTACGAGGTGGACCCTGCAGCCGCCCGGGCGCTGGCCGCCGTCTGCGCGGCCCTGCCCAACGTCGAGCACCGGCAGGCCGACTTCCTCGCCGCCGAGCCACCGGAGGAGCCGTTCGCGGTGGTCGGCAACATCCCGTGGTCGCTGACATCGGCCGTGGTGCGCTGGTGCCTGGCCGCGCCCCGGTTGCGCTCGGCCACCCTGCTCACCCAGTTGGAGTACGCCCGCCGCCGCAGCGGCGACTACGGCCGGTGGACCCGGCTCACCGTGTCGACCTGGCCCGAGGTCGACTGGCGGCTGGCCGGGCGGGTGCCGCGTACCGCGTTCCGACCGGTGCCGGCGGTGGACGCCGGGATCCTGCGGATCGAGCGGCGGGTGGAGCCGTTGCTGTCCCGGGCCGCCCTGCCGGCGTACCGAAGGTTGGTGGCCGCGGGCTTCGGGGGCGTCGGCGGTTCGCTGGCGGCGACCCTGCGCCGGCACCACCCGCCGGCCCGGGTGGCCGCGGCGCTGCGCGCCACCCGCATCGCGCCGGACACGCCGGTGGGGTACGTCTGGCCGGAGCAGTGGCTGGTGCTGTTCCGACTGCTGCACGCCCGCTGACCGTGTACGGGGTCAGGAGAGACTCGACAGCGCGGCGTTCAGCTCGTCCGGCGACTCGAACTGCTCCGCCGGCAACGCCCGCAACACCTGCAACATGGCCGTGCTGGCCCCGTTCTCCTGGCCCCAGCGGACCAGATCCTCGCGGGAGACCGGGTAGTCGAGCCCGGCCAGGTACTCCTGCAACTGCACCCCGGTGACGGTCATGTCGGCCAACTACCCGCTCGCCGCACCCGTACACCGGCCGGCCCGCCGACCGGCGTACGGCGTGTCGCGGGCGGCGCGCCGACGGTTTGTCGAAGCGGCCTCCGGGTAGCCGCGGACATGCTGGTTCAGCGGCTCGGCGCGCCGAGCGACTTCGACCCGTTGCTGGAGCGCGTCCGGGACGCCCGGGTGGTGATGATCGGCGAATCCACCCACGGCACGTACGACTACTACCGGCTGCGCGAGCAGCTCACCCGCCGGCTGATCGCGGAGTGCGGCTTCTCGTTCGTGGCCGTGGAGGGCGACTGGCCGGACTGCGACCGGGTGCACCGCTCGGTCACCGCAGCGCCGGACGGTGCGCCCGACCCGCAGACGGCGCTCGAGCGGTTCGAACGGTGGCCGACCTGGATGTGGGCGAACGCCGAGGTGGCCCGCTTCTGCCGCTGGCAGCGCGCGTGGAACCTGGAGCGGCCGGAGGATCAACGGGCCGGATTCCACGGTCTGGACGTGTACAGCCTCTGGGAGTCGATGCAGGCGATCTTCGACTATCTGGGGGAGGAGGACCCTAGGTCGCTGGAGGCGGCGCAGGACGCGTACCGGTGCTTCGAGCCGTACGGCAAACGGGTCGAGGAGTACGGCGCGGCCAGCCGGTTCGTCTCCGCCCGGTGCGAGGAGGAGGTGGTGCGCCTGCTGGCGCGGACCCGGGAGCAGGCGCTCTCCGACGGCCCGGACCGCTTCTCGGCCTGGCAGAACGCGGAGGTGGTGGCCGGCGCGGAGCGTTACTACCGGGCGATGGTGGCCGGCGGGCCCGATTCGTGGAACATCCGTGACACCCACATGCAGGACACACTGGACCGACTGCTGGACCGGTACGGTCCGGACGCCCGGGGGATCGTCTGGGCGCACAACACCCACGTCGGGGACGCCCGGGCCACCGACATGGCCGCGGACGGAATGATCAACATTGGTCAGTTGGCGCGGGAGCGGCACGGCGACGAGGCGGTGGCCCTGATCGGCTTCGGCAGCTACCGGGGTACGGCGATCGCCGCCCCCCGGTGGGGCTCACCGGCCGAGGCGATGGTCGTACCGCCGGCCCGGCAGGGGTCGGTCGAGCGGCGGCTGCACGAGTTGATGCCGGAGCGGGCGGTGCTGGTCTTCGGTGGCGACGACCAGCCGGGCTGGGTCACCGACACCGCCGACCATCGGGCGATCGGAGTGGTCTACGACCCGTCGTTCGAGTCCTGGGGCAACTACGTGCCCACCCGCCTTGCGGAACGCTACGACGCCTTCATCTGGTGCGACGAGACCACAGCCCTGCACCCCCTGGCCGCCCCGGCGGTAGCGGGCGAAATGGAAACCTACCCAGCCGGCGTCTGACCGACCCGCCGAGCCGCGCGCCGCGCCGCGCCCGCCGGGCCGCGCCGATCATGGAGTTGTGGTGCTGGACGAAGGCCTCGATTCGGGGCGCAACGGGCACCACAACTCCATGATCGACCAGGTGTGGCGTCAGACGCCTGCCGGGGTGCGGTCGGTGAGCTTCGCGCGCAGGCCCTCGCCCTCGATGTCGACGTTCGGAAGGGCGCGGTTGAGCCAGCGGGGGAGCCACCAGGCACGGTCGCCGAGCAGCGACATCACCGCGGGAACGATGGTCATCCGGACCACGAAGGCGTCGATGGCCACACCCACGGCGAGCGCGAAGCCCATCGACTTGATCACCGGATCCTCCAGGAAGACGAAGCCTCCGAAGACCGAGATCATGATGAGCGCGGCGGCGGTGACCACCCGGGCGCCGTGCCCCATGCCGCTGATGGTGGCCTCGCGGGCGGACTCGCCGTGCACGAAGTCCTCCCGCATCCGGGACACCAGGAACACCTCGTAGTCCATCGCGAGCCCGAACAGGATGCCGATGAGCAGGATCGGCAGGAAGCTGATCAGCGGGCCCGGGGTGTCCAGGCCGACGAGGTCGGCGAGGTGCCCCTGCTGGAAGACCGCCACCGTGATGCCGAACGTGGCGGCGACGGTGAGCAGGAAGCCCAGCGCGGCCTTGATCGGCACCAGCAGCGAGCGGAACACCAGCATCAGCAGCAGCACCGAGAGCCCGACCACCAGCAGCAGGTAGACCGGCAGCGCGTCGGAGAGCTTCTCGGAGACGTCGATGCCGATCGCGGTGACACCGGTGAGCAGCACGTCCGCGTCGCGGATGCCGCCCACCGAGGCACGGATGTCGTGCACCAGGGTCTCGGTGGCCTCGTCGGTCGGGCCGGTCTTCGGCACCACTCCGAGCAGGGCGGTCCGGCCGTCCGGGCTCAGCTGCGCCGGCGCCACCGCGAGCACGTTCTCGGTGCGCTGGAGCAGCGCGGTCACCTGCGGCACGGCGGCCGAGGTGGCCTGTGGCGTGTCACCGGCGACCACCACCGCGAGCCGGCCGGTGAAGCCCGCGCCGAACCCCTCGGTCGTCAGGTCGTTCGCGACCCGCGCGGGTGAGCCGACGGCCGCCGTGGAGGCGTCCGGCAGGGCCAGCCGCATGTCCGGCGTGGGCAGCGCGAGCAGGCCGAGGCCGAGCAGACCGACCAGGATCACGGGTACGCGGAACCGGGTGACCAGGCGCGCCCAGCGGAAACCGAAGCCGGACCGGTCCTCGGTCGGTGCGGTGTCGGCAACCGTGCGGTCGGCGTCCGTGCCGTTGGCCGGCGTGTCGTCGGCGGCGACCGAGCGCAGCCGGCGGGGAAGCACCCGGCGACCGGCGAAGCCGAGCAGCGCGGGCTGAAGGGTGATGGCGACGAGCACCGCGACGGTGACCGTGCCGGCGGCGGCGAGACCCATCACGGTGAGGAACGGGATGTCCACCACGGCGAGCCCGGCCAGGGCGATGACGACGGTGGCGCCCGCGAAGACCACGGCGGAGCCGGCGGTACCCACGGCCCGGCCGACCGCCTCCTCGGGGGACAGGCCGTCGAGCAGGTTCTGCCGGTGTCGGGAGGTGATGAACAGCGAGTAGTCGATGCCGACCGCGAGGCCGAGCATCAGCGCCAGGATCGGCGCGGTGCTGGTCAACTGGACGACGCTGCTGAGCGCGAACAGGCCGGCCATGCCGGCGCCCACGCCGATGAGCGCGTTGAGCATCGTCATGCCGGCGGCCACCAGCGAGCCGAACGTGATGATCAGTACGATCGCGGCGACCAGCACGCCGAGCGCTTCGGTGGAACCGATCTCCGGCTCACCGCCCAGCACCTCGCCGCCCGGGGCGACCTGCCAGCCCTGCGCCTCGGCCGCTGCGCCAACCTGCTCGTACGCGGTCTTCTGCTCGTCGGTCACCTCGTCCGCCCCGGTGGCGAACTGGACCTGGACCAGCGCGTACCGGCCGTTGGGCGAGACGGCGCCGACCTGGAACGGGTCGACGGCGCCGACCACGCCGGGCAGCGTCGCGGCCTGCTGGACGATCTCCTGCACCACGCCACGGCCCTGCGGGCTGGCCAGCTGGCCGTCACCCGGTGCCTTGACCGCGATGGTGCCGGTGGCGCCGCTGGCCGCGGGGAACTGCTGCGCGAGCAGGTCGAGCGCCCGCTGGCTCTCGGTGCCGGGCATGGTGAAGTTGCTCGCCGTCGGGCCGCGCAGGGTCGCCGCGGCCAGGCCGGCGACGACGAGTACGACGAGCCAGAGCGCGACGACGAGCCGTCGCCGACGCAGCGCGCCCCGGCCGAGCCGGTAGAGCAGGGTGGCCATCAGGATTCCTTGTCCTCGGTCGTGGGTGGTTGGGGCTGGGGGGACTCGACGGGCTCGACGGCCCGTCGGACGAGGGCGAGCAGGGCGGGGCGCAGCTCGTCGTCGGGAACGTCGACGAACTCGGCGCACGCCTCGGAAATGCCGGCGAGCAGCACCAGCGCGGCGATCCGGGCGCCCGGCCGGTCGGAGTGCCCGGCGAAGGCGTCCCGCAGGCGCTCGGAGATCTGCTGGATGTGCGCGAAGGCCGGCTGGGCCAGCAGCTCCGGGAACTCGCCGCGGAGCAGCGCGATCTCCCGCCGGAAGCGCACCGCGAGGTCGACGAAACCCACGGCGGCGACCTGCTGGGCGGCCCCGCCGGTCAGGCCGGTGAGCCGGTCGTCGAGCTCCTGCAGGACGGCGATGGCCGGGGCCATCAGCTCGGCGAGCAGGGCTTCCTTGTTGGCGAAGTGGTAGAGCACGGTGGCCTTGGAGCAGCCGACCTCGCGGGCGATGTCCTGCAACGAGGTGCCCCGGTAGCCGGTCACCGCGAACCGTCGCGCCGCCGCGGCGAGGATCTCGCCGTGCGTCTCGGACACCGCTCTGGCCATCACCGGTCCACCTCCCGCAGACCAGCATGCCTGACCGATCGGTCAGACCCTGACCGATCGGTCAGATTGTCACGGTGGCGTTCCCCACACCCCGGCCCGGTTTAACCGGCGTGCTCCGCGTCGTACCTGGTCCGCGCCTCGGCGATGGCCCGGCGGTGCCGCTCGGCCCAGCTGGTCAGCGCCACCAGCGACTCGTACAGCTCCAGCGCCATCGGGGTGGCCGTGTACTCGACCTTCGGCGGAACGGTCGGATAGACCGTGCGGTGCAGCAGACCGTCGCGTTCCAGATTGCGCAGGGTCAGCGTGAGCATCCGGCGACTGATCCCCTCGATGTGCCGCTCCAGCTCGGTGAACCGCACCGGCCCGTTCGAGGCGGACACCAGGATGCTGATGCTCCACTTTCCGCCGACCCGGTCGAGCACCTCGCGGACGGTGCACGCCCGGGCCTGACCCGGGGTGAACGGCACGCTTCCCGCTGCGCACGCGAGCTCGGCCTCGACCAGCGCGGGCACATCGCTGTTCCTCTGGGACATAACAGTGCCTCCTTCCGCTCCCGCTCATGGTCACAGACGATGACGTCGGTAACAAACCATGCACCAAGGAGGCGTTCCATGAACCCCGTCGTCGTCCCGTCCCGCTGGCCGGCGCTGCTCGTACTCTGCGCCGGCAGCCTGATGATCATCCTGGACGGCAGCGTCGTCGCGGTGGCGCTGCCCGCCGTGCAGGGCGATCTGGGCTTCACCGCCACCGGCCTGGCCTGGGTGGTCAACGCCTACCTGGTCGCGTTCGGCGGGCTGCTGCTGCTCGCCGGCCGCCTCGGCGACCTGCTCGGCCGGCGGCGGATCTTCCTGGCCGGCATCGCGCTGTTCACCCTGGCCTCGGTGGCCTGCGCGCTGGCCACCGGGCCGGCCGTGCTGGTCGGCGCCCGCTTCGTTCAGGGCGTCGGAGGCGCGCTGGCCATGGCGGTCAGCCTCGGCATGATCGTCCGGCTCTATCCCGAGCCGGCCGAGCGGGCCCGCGCGATCGCCGTCTTCAGCTTCACCGGGGCGGCGGGCGCGTCGGTCGGCACGGTGGCCGGTGGCGTCCTCACCGACCTGGCCGGCTGGCGGTCAATCTTCCTGATCAACCTGCCGATCGGGGCGGCCATCCTGCTCGCCGCCGTCCGCCGGCTCCCCGCCGAGCGGGGCATCGGCCTGCGCGCGGGCCTGGACCTCCCCGGCGCCCTGCTCGCCACGGCCGGACTGATGGCCGCCGTGCTGGGCATCGTGGGGACCGGCGAGCACGGCTGGACCAGCCCGCGGACCCTCGGCGCGGCGGCGCTCGCGGTGCTGCTGCTCGGCGGGTTCGCGCTCCGGCAACGGGTGGCGCCCACCCCGCTGCTGCCGGCCCGGGTGCTGCGCGTCCCCGGCCTGGTCGTGGCGAACGCCGTGCAGTTCCTCATGGTCTCCGCGTACTTCGGCTTCCAGTTCCTGCTCGCCGTGGAGCTTCAACTGGTGCTCGAGCTCGACGCGGCGGCGACCGGCTGGGCCTTCCTGCCCACGCCGGTGGTGATCGCCGTGGTGTCACTCGGCCTGGCCGGTCGGATGATCGCCCGGTGGGGCGCCCGGGCCGTGCTGCTGGCCGGGCTCGGGCTGGCCACCGTCGGTTTCCTGCTGCTCGGCCGGCTGCCCGCCGACGGCGGCTACCTCGCCGACGTGCTGCCCGCGATGCTGATCTTCGGGGTGGCCGGCGGCCTGACCCTGCCGGCGGTCACCACACTGGCCATGGCCGGCGCGACCGACGCGGACGCCGGGCTCGCGTCCGGGCTGGCCAACACCACCCAGCAGGTCGGCGGTGCGGTCGGTCTGGCCGCGCTGGCCACCCTGGCCGCCACGCGCGCCGACGGTCTGCGGGCCGCCGGCTGGGCCGAGGTGGCGGCGTTGGCCGGCGGCTACCGGCTCGCGTTCACCGTCGCCGCCGCTCTGGTGGTCGCCGCGCTGGTGGTCGCGCTGACCACGCTGCCCGG
Source organism: Micromonospora sp. CV4 (assembly GCF_003667455.1). NCBI lineage: Bacteria > Bacillati > Actinomycetota > Actinomycetes > Micromonosporales > Micromonosporaceae > Micromonospora > Micromonospora sp. CV4. The sequence continues at coordinate 7,697 of NZ_RCVI01000438.1, forward strand.
GGGCCGGCCCGCGCTGCCCGCCGTAACCGAGCGGCAGCGAAG
>NZ_RCVI01000440.1:0-7721 GCF_003667455.1 Micromonospora sp. CV4
CCCCACCCCCGTCCCCTCCGTCTGCCGGCCCGGTTCAGCCGGTCAGGCAGCTGTAGTACCGGCCGCGCCAGCCGGACTGGTAGAGGAATGAGGTCGGAAGGGCCGTGCCGGACGCGGTGCGTACGCCCGACGACGGCCGTTCCGAGAGTCACGATCCGCGACCGGGATGCAGGAAACCTTGGGCGATCCTTGAATCGGACGGACAGCGGCCGGAGGTCAGGCCCGGGCGTGACGGAGCAGGAGGACGCCGTCGTCGGCGGCGAGCACGTGCCGCAGCGGGAGCTGCCGGGGTGGCGTGGCGTCGCCGGCGGTGATCCGGCCCGGTCCGGGCCCGGCGAGCAGCGGCGCGACGGTGAGGCACAGCTCGTCCACCAGGTCGACGGCGGTGAGCGCGCCGAACAGGTGCGGGCCGCCTTCGCAGAGCAGTTGGGTCAGCCCCCGCCGGTGCAGCTCGTCGAGGCCGGCGGCCAGGTCGACCCGGTCGGTGCCGCAGCGCAGCACGTCGGCGACGTCGGCCAGCCCCGGTGGTGGGTCCACGCCGGCGTGGGTGAGCACCACCGGCCGTACGGGCGCGTCGGCGAAGGCGGCCTGCGCCGGGTCGAGGTCGAGCGAGCCGGAGACGACGACCAGCGTCGGATACTCGGCCAGCCCGTGCTCCCGGCGCCAGGCGCGGCGGCGTTCGTCGAGCCGGACCGCCCGGTAGCCCTCGTGCCGGAGCGTGCCGGCGGCCACCACCAGCGCGTCGCAGAGCATCCGCAGCAGACTGAAGACCCGCTTGTCCGGCTCGCCGGAGAGCCCGGCGGAGTAGCCGTCGACGGTGACCGCGCCGTCCAGGCTGGCGACGAAGTTGACCCGCAGCCGGGGCTGGTCGGCACGGCCGTAGAGCGCGGTGAGCGCGGCGTCGTCGAGCGGCAGGTCCGACGGCTCGGGCCAGAGCCGTCGGATCGGGATTCCGACGGTCATTCGCTGGCCGGACCGGTGACCGGAGGGGTCGGTCGGGCGGTACGGTGCTGGCAGTCGCACCAGTTCCGGCCCGGGCATTCGTCGTGTCGCCGGGCCCGGCACGATCGGCAGATCATGCTGGCAGCCTAAGCCGCGGGAGGACAGGACAGCATGCCGCGTCAGATCTTCCAGCTGAAGATGTCCCTCGCCGGCGTCCGTCCGCCGGTCTGGCGTCGCGTCCTCGTTCCGGCCGGCTACACACTGGATCGGCTGCACCGGGTGGTGCAGCACGCGATGGGCTGGCGGGACTGCCACCTGCACTCGTTCGAGATCGACGCGGTGCAGTACGGCGAGCCCGACCCGGACGGCGAGCTGGCGCTGCACGACGAGCTGGACGTCCGGCTCGACGCGGTGCTCGGCAAGGGCAGCCGGTTCTCCTACACCTACGACTTCGGCGACTGGTGGGAGCACGACCTGGTGGTCGAGGACGCGCTGACCGCCGACCCCGAGGAGCGGTACCCGGTCTGCCTGGACGGCGAGCGGGCCTGCCCGCCGGAGGGTATCGGCGGCCCGTCGGGCTATCAGGCGCTGCTGGTCGCGCTGGCGGATCCGGCCGACTTCGCCGATCCGGCGCACGCCGCCCTGCGCGACTGGGCCGGCTCCACGTTCGACCCGTCCCGCTTCGACGCCGGCCGCACCGGCACCCTGCTGCGCCGCTTCTGCTGACCCGGAGTCCCCCGGTAGCCGGGCATCTTCGGTGAGTCACCGGCCGGGGTGCCGGGATTCTCGCGTTTTCGGATGACCCGTCACCGCGGTCGATGGCGGTAACGATCTGGGAACGCTCCCATCGCCCTATTGACACCCCCGTTACCCGCCGGCAATCTCATGGGAGCGCTCCCGGGGTGGCATGGGTCACGCACGCACCTATCCCGGGCTGGCGCGATGAGCACCCCCCACCACAACCACCCAGCCTCACCACCGGAAAGAGGGGTCAGCGAATGAGTGTCACCACGCGGCGTACCCGCCTGGCGGCCGCTGCCCTGGCCGCGATCACCGCAATCGGCGGTCTCGCAGCCTGCGGCAACGACGACGACGAGCCGGCGGCCGGCGAGAAGCCGGCCAAGCTGGTCGTCGACACCTTCGGCGAGTTCGGCTACGACGACATCGTCAAGCAGTACGAGAAGGACACCGGCATCAAGGTCGAGCTGCGCAAGACCGCGCAGCTCGCTGAGTACCGGCCGAAGCTGGTCCGCTACCTCGCCACCGGCAAGGGCGCCGCGGACGTCACCGCCCTGGAAGAGGGCATCCTCAACGAGTTCAAGCCCAACGCGCGCAACTGGGCCGACCTGAACCCGTTGGTCGCCGACCACTCCAAGGAGTTCCTGCCCTGGAAGTGGGAGCTGGGCAAGGCGCCGGACGGTCGGCTGATCGGCCTCCCGACCGACGTCGGCAGCCTCGCCGTCTGCTACCGCAAGGACCTGTTCCAGGCCGCCGGCCTGCCCACCGAGCGCGACCAGGTGTCGGCGCTCTGGCCGGACTGGAAGGGCTTCCACGACGCCGGTCTGAAGTACAAGCAGGGTAGCGGCGGCAAGGCGTTCATCGACTCGATCACCGCCGTCTCCAACGGCGTGATGTTCCAGGGCAACGGTGACCTGTTCTACGACAAGGAAGACAACATCATCGCGGACACCAGCCCCGCGGTGAAGAACGCCTGGGACACCGCCACCTCGATGGCGGACATCTCCGCCAAGGCGCAGACCTGGTCACCGGAGTGGTCGGGTGGCTTCAAGCAGGGCACCTTCGCGGCGACCTTCTGCCCGTCCTGGATGCTCGGCATCGTCTCGGAGAACTCCGGCCCGGCCAACAAGGGCAAGTGGGACGTCGCGTCCGTGCCGGGCGGCGGCGGTAACTGGGGCGGCTCGTGGCTCGCGGTTCCGGCGCAGAGCAAGTACCCGAAGGAGGCGGCGAAGCTCGCCGAGTACCTGACCAACGCGAAGAGCCAGGTGGAGGCCTTCAAGGCCAAGGGCCCGCTGCCCACCAACCTGGAGGCGCTGAAGAACGAGGCGTTCATCGGCTACACCAACGAGTACTTCAGCAACGCGCCGACCGGCAAGATCTTCGGGGAGAGCGTCGCCAAGATCCAGCCGACCCACCTGGGCCCGAAGCACCAGGCGGTCAAGGAGAACGCGCTCGAGCCGGCCCTGCGGGCGTTCGAGAGCGGGCAGGCCGACAAGGCGAAGGCCTGGGAGCAGTTCACGAAGGACGCAAAGACTCAGGGTGTCTTCTGAGTGATTCCCTGCCGGTGGCGTTCGGGGCTTCCCGGACGCCACCGGCCGGTCCCCTCCGCGTAGCACCCTGCGCGAGGGCCCCCGGGCCTCGCCGGAAAAGGACATTCGCATGAGCCTGTCGGCCACGACGGCGCCGCCGTCGCCAGCAGCACCTCCTTCTCCCCACGTCCCTTCCGGGCGTTCCCGGGGAAGGCTTCTCAACCGTCTCGACGTCAAGTACTCGCCGTACCTCTACGTCGCCCCGTTCTTCGTGATCTTCGGTGCGTTCGGGTTGTACCCGATGGTGCGTACCGCCTGGATGTCGCTGCATGACTGGGACATGATCGGCGACCACTCGTTCATCGGCTTCGACAACTACACCCGGCTGTTCTCCGACGAGTACTTCTGGAACGCGCTGGTCAACACGTTCGGCATCTTCGCCCTGTCGACCATCCCGCAGCTGTTGCTCGCCCTCTTCCTGGCGAACCTGCTCAACCGGACCTTCCTGCGCGCCAAGACCTTCTTCCGGATGGCCATCTTCATGCCGAACGTGGTGTCGGTGGCCGCGGTCGCGATCGTCTTCGGGATGCTGTTCCAGCGGGAGTTCGGCCTGTTCAACTGGCTGTTGAGCCTCGTCGGTGTCGACCCGGTCGACTGGGACGGGCAGCGGTGGAGTTCGTGGTTCGCCATCTCCTCGATGGTCAACTGGCGCTGGACCGGGTACAACACCCTGATCCTGCTCGCCGGCATGCAGGCGATCCCGAAGGATCTCTACGAGGCCGCGGCGATCGACGGCGCCAGCCCGTGGCGGCAGTTCTGGCAGATCACCCTGCCCATGCTCAAGCCCACCTTCATCTTCGTGGTCATCCTGTCCACGATCGGCGGCATGCAGCTCTTCACCGAGCCACTGCTCTTCGCCAACGGCAACATTCTCGGCGGCAGCCAGCGGGAGTTCCAGACGCTGGCCATGTACATGTACGAGATGGGCATCGTGAATCTGAACTCCGCCGGCTACGGAGCCGCGGTCGCCTGGGCGATCTTCATGATCATCGTCCTGGTGTCGCTGGTCAACTTCCTACTCGTCCGCCGCTCGGCGAAGTGAGGAGAGATCGATGATCTCGGCTTCCCAGCGCCTGTGGCGCACCAGTCCGCTGACCTACGTGGCGCTCGTCCTGGCGGCGCTGCTGTCGATCTACCCGTTCTACTACATGCTGGTGATCGGCACTCGCAGCCTGGACTCCATCAACGATGTCCCGCCACCGGTAACCCCCGGCGGAGCGTTCGGTGACAACTTCGGGCGGGTGCTCGACAACGACGCCGCCAACTTCCTCACCGGCATGATGAACTCGATCATCGTCTCCTCGGTGGTCACCCTGTCGGTGGTGCTCACCGGTTCACTGGCCGGGTTCGCCTTCGCCAAGTTGAAGTTCCGGGGCAGCAACGCCCTGCTGCTGGCGATCATCGTCACCATGATGATCCCGACCCAGATGGGCCTCATCCCGCTCTGGGGCATGATGCAGGACCTCGGGTGGTACGACACCCTCTACGCGGTCACCGTGCCGTTCCTGGTCAGCGCCTTCGGTGTGTTCATGATGCGGCAGTACGCCAGCCAGGCGATCTCCGACGAGCTGATCGAGGCCGGCCGCGTCGACGGGGCGAGCACGTTCCGGATCTACTGGAGCATCGTGCTGCCCGCGCTGCGCCCCGCCGCCGGCGTCCTCGGTCTGCTGACCTTCATGGAGACCTGGAACTCGTTCCTGTGGCCGTACGCCGTCCTCACCCCGGAGAACCCGACCCTCCAGGTCTCGCTCTCCTTCCTCTCGTACGCCTACTACACCGACTACTCCCAGGTGTTCGCCGCCACGGCGATCGGCACCATCCCCCTGGTTCTCGTCTTTCTCGTGTTCGGCCGCCAGATCATCGGCGGGATCATGGAAGGTGCCGTCAAGTCGTGAGCAACCCCGCCAGCCCGCCCGCCGTTGGTGTCCTCGACGAGCGCCCCGGGCTGACCTTTCCGCCCGGCTTCCTGTGGGGGGCCGCGACCGCGGCGTACCAGATCGAGGGGGCGGCGGCCGAGGACGGCCGTACCCCGTCGATCTGGGACACCTTCAGCCACACCGCCGGCCGGGTCGTCGCCGGGCACACCGGCGACGTCGCCTGCGACCACTACCACCGGCTCGGCGACGACGTCGCGCTGATGGCGGAGCTGGGGCTGAAGTCGTACCGTTTCTCGGTCTCCTGGCCGCGGGTGCAGCCCGGCGGCGCCGGCGCGGCCAACCCGCAGGGGCTGGACTTCTACCGCCGGTTGGTCGACGAGCTGCTGGCGCACGGCATCGAGCCGTGGCTGACCCTCTACCACTGGGATCTGCCGCAGCCGCTGGAGGACGCCGGCGGCTGGCCCGCCCGGGACACCGCAGCGCGCTTCGCCGACTACACCACGCTGGTCGCCGACGCGCTCGGCGACCGGGTGCGCTACTGGACCACGCTGAACGAGCCGTGGTGCTCGGCGTTCCTCGGCTACGGCTCCGGGGTGCACGCCCCCGGCCGGTCCAACGGGGCGGACGCGGTCCGCGCCGGACACCACCTGATGCTGGGGCACGGCCTCGCCGTGCAGGCGCTGCGGACCGCCCGACCCAGCGCCGAGGTGGGGGTGACCGTCAACCTCTACCCGGTCGACCCGGCCAGCGACGCCCCCGCGGACGTGGACGCCGCCCGGCGCATCGACGGGCTGGCCAACCGGTTCTTCCTCGACCCGCTGCTGCGCGGGTCGTACCCGGAGGACCTGGTGGCCGACCTGAGCACGGTGACCGACTTCGACCACGTACGCGACGGTGACCTGGCCACCATCGCCACCCCGCTGGACCTGGTCGGGGTCAACTACTACAGCCGGCACGTGGTCGCCGCCCCGGTCGAGGGCGCCGAGCCCGAGCCGTACTGGCGGGCGCCCTCCTGCTGGCCGGGCAGCGAGGACGTCCGGTTCGTGACGCGGGGCATCCCCGTCACCGACATGAACTGGGAGATCGACGCCCCGGGTCTGGTCGAGACGCTGCGCCGGGTGCACGACGAGTACACCGACCTGCCGCTCTACGTCACCGAGAACGGCTCCGCGTTCGTCGACACGGTGGTCGACGGGGAGGTCGACGACGTCGACCGGCTGGCCTACTTCGACGCCCACCTGCGCGCCGCGCACGAGGCGATCAACGCCGGGGTGCCCCTGCGGGGATACTTCGCCTGGTCGCTGATGGATAATTTCGAATGGGCCTGGGGTTACACCAAGCGGTTCGGCATGATCCACATCGACTACGACACCCAGGTTCGCATCCCCAAGTCCAGCGCCAGGTGGTACGCCTCGGTGATCCGACGCAACGGTCTGGCCGCACAATAGGCTCGGGCCAGCCATCAGGGCGGTCCTGGTGTCCACCTCCCGCAGGTGGCACCGGGCCCGCCCGCCGTCGGAGGAGCAGACGATGACAACGCAGCGCACCCGGTCGCTCGGGCGCCCGACCCTCGACGCGGTCGCGGCGCGCGCCGGCGTCGGGCGGGGCACGGTCTCCCGCGTGGTCAACGGCTCGCCCCAGGTCAGCCCGGAGGCCCGGGCCGCGGTCCAGCAGGCCATCGCCGAGCTGGGGTACGTGCCGAACCGGGCCGCCCGGGCCCTCGTCACCCAGCGGACCGACTCCGTCGCGCTGGTGGTGTCCGAATCCGGCGAACGGGTCTTCACCGAGCCGTTCTTCGCCGGCATCGTGCGGGGGATCAGCTCCGGCCTGCTGGAGACGCCGATGCAGCTCTGGCTGGCCATGGCCCAGTCGCCGGTGGAGCGGGAGCGGGTCGAACACCACCTGACCAACCAGCACGTCGACGGCGTACTCCTGTTGTCGTTGCACGACTCCGACCCGCTGCCGACCCTGCTGGAGGAGCGCGGCCTGCCCGCCGTGCTCGGCGGCCGGCCGGCCCGGATGCTGCAACCCGGCGCCCAGCCGGCCTGGTTCGTCGACGTGGACAACGTGGGCGGCGCCCGGCAGGCCGTGGAGTACCTGGCCGGCCGGGGACGGCGACGCATCGCCACCATCGCCGGTCCACAGGACATGGGCGCCGGCCTGGCCCGGCTGGCCGGCTACACCGAGGCGGTCAAGGCCACCGGGGCCGGCGTCAACCCCGACCTGATCGCGTACGGCGACTTCAGCGAGGGCAGCGGGGCGGCCGGCATGCGCCGACTCCTGGATGCCTGCCCGGACCTGGACGCGGTCTTCGTCGCGTCCGACCTGATGGCGTTCGGCGCGCTACGGACGCTGCGCGAGGCCGGCCGGCGGGTGCCCGAGGACGTCGCGGTGATCGGCTTCGACGACGCGCCGATCGCCCGGCAGGCGGACCCGCCACTGACCACCGTCTTCCAGCCGGTGGAGGAGATGGGCCGGCAGATGGCCCGGCTGCTGGTCGCCCGGATCCGCGGCGACGACCTCCCCGCCCCGCACATCCTCCTGGACACCCAACTGATCCACCGCACCTCCGCCT
>NZ_RCVI01000169.1:0-7717 GCF_003667455.1 Micromonospora sp. CV4
CCGCTGAAGACGCCGCTGGCCGGTGACCCAACAAGGGGCACCGGCCAGCAAGACGAACACCCGGTCGGACCCGGCCCACGTCAGGTTTTCCGGGGAGCCCCGCCCGCGGAGGGATCAAGCCTGACCGCCCGGAGCGGGTGGGGCTCCCCGGGAAACCCAAGGCCGGGACCGATAAATCACACCCCCTTCGGGTGCCACACCGTCTTTGTTTCCAGCAGGCTCGTCATCCGGGCCAGACCGGGGGTGACGGACCAGTCGTGGTCGGCCGGGGCGGGCCGGAGCACCCGCTTCAGGTTCTCCGCCGCCTTGACCTCCAGGTCGGCCGCCAACTCGGCGTCGGTCACCCCGCTGAGGTCGATCGCGTTGACGTCCATGTGCGCGGCGAGCGTCGGCGCGGTCTCGGTGATGCGGCCGGTGAGGATGTTCACCACTCCGCCGGGCAGGTCGGAGGTGGCGAGCACCTCGGCCAGCGTCACCGCCGCCAGCGGCTCGGTCGCCGACGCCGCCACCACCACCGTGTTGCCGGTGACGATCGCCGGGGCGATCACGCTGACCAGGCCGAGCAGCGCCGGGCGCTCGGGCGCGACCACCGCGACCACGCCGGTCGGCTCGGGCGCGGAGATGTTGAAGTACGGGCCGGCGACCGGGTTGGCGCCGCCGTACACCTGGGCGAGCTTGTCGGCCCAGCCGGCGTACCAGACCCAGCGGTCCACCGCCGCGTCCACCTCGTCGCCGGGCACGCCGAGGGCGACGAACTGCTCGCGGCGGCCCTCCAGCATCTCGGCGGCCCGGTAGAGGATCTGACCCCGGTTGTACGCGGTCGCCCCGGCCCAGCCCTTCACGGCGGCGCGGGCGGCGACCACCGCGTCCCGGGCGTCCTTGCGGGAGGCCAGTGACACATTCGAGGACTGCACGAGATACGACCGTCCCGACTCGCTGCGCGGGAACTTCCCGCCGATGAAGAGCTTGTACGTCTTGCGTACGGCGACCCGCTCAGACATTGAGGTACCCCTCCAGCCCGTGCCGGCCGCCCTCGCGACCGTAGCCCGACTCCTTGTAGCCGCCGAACGGCGAGGTGGGGTCGAACTTGTTGAACGTGTTGGCCCAGACGACACCGGCGCGCAGCCGGTCGGCCATCCACAGGATCCGGGAACCCTTGTCGGTCCAGATCCCCGCCGAGAGCCCGTACGGCGTGTTGTTGGCCTTCTCCACGGCCTCGGCCGGGGTGCGGAAGGTGAGCACCGACAGCACCGGGCCGAAGATCTCCTCGCGGGCGATCCGGTGCGCCTGGGTGACGCCGGTGAAGATGGTCGGCGCGAACCAGAAGCCGCGGTCGGGCAGCTCGCACGGCGGCGACCAACGCTCGGCGCCCTCGGCCGAGCCGGCGTCGGACAGCTCGCGGATCCGCTCCAACTGGGCGGCGGAGTTGATCGCGCCGATGTCGGTGTTCTTGTCCAGCGGGTCGCCGACCCGAAGCTGGGCCATCCGCCGCTTCAGGGACTCCAGCACCCGGTCGGCCACGTTCTCCTGGACCAGCAGGCGGGAGCCGGCGCAGCAGACGTGCCCCTGGTTGAAGAAGATGCCGTTGACGATCCCCTCGACCGCCTGGTCGATCGGCGCGTCGTCGAAGACGATGTTGGCGGCCTTGCCGCCCAGCTCCAGCGTGAGCTTCTTGCGGGTGCCGGCGACCGACCGGGCGATGGCGCGCCCGACGTCGGTGGAGCCGGTGAAGGCGACCTTGTCCACGCCGGGGTGCTCGACCAGCGCGCGGCCGGTGTCACCGGCGCCGGTGATGATGTTGACCACGCCGGCCGGCAGCTCGGCCTGCTGGCAGATCTCGGCGAAGAGCAGCGCCGTCAGCGGGGTGGTCTCGGCCGGCTTCAGCACCACCGTGTTGCCGGCGGCCAGCGCCGGGGCGATCTTCCAGGCCAGCATCAGCAGCGGGAAGTTCCACGGGATGACCTGCGCGGCGACCCCGACCGGCTTCGGGTCGACGCCGAAGCCCGCGTACTCCAGCTTGTCGGCCCAGCCGGCGTAGTAGAAGAAGTGCGCGGCGACCAGCGGCAGGTCGACGTCGCGGGACTCCTTGATCGGCTTGCCGTTGTCCAGCGACTCCAGCACGGCCAGCTCGCGGGAACGCTCCTGGATGAGCCGGGCGATCCGGAACAGGTACTTGGCCCGGTCCCGGCCCGGCATCGGACCCCAGACCTTCTCGTACGCCTTCCGGGCGGCGCGCACCGCGCGCTCCACGTCCTGGGCGCCGGCCTCGGCGACCTCGGCCAGCACCTCCTCGGAGGCGGGGTTGATCGACTTGAAGCTGCCACCGTCGGTGGGATCGACGAACGCACCGTCGATGAACAGCCCGTACGAGGGTTTGAGGTCCACCACCGAGCGGGACTCGGGGGCGGGTGCGTATTCGAACATCGGCTATCAGTCCAGGGTGAAGTAGTCGGGACCGGAGTAGGTGCCGGTCGTCAGCTTGGTTCGCTGCATCAGCAGGTCGTTGAGCAGGCTGGACGCGCCGAAGCGGAACCAGTCCGGGTCGAGCCAGTCCGCGCCGACGGTCTCGTTGACCATCACCAGGTACTTGATCGCGTCCTTGGTGGTCTTGATGCCGCCGGCCGGCTTCACGCCGACCTGCCGCCCGGTGGCGGCCCGGAAGTCGCGGACCGCCTCCAGCATCACCAGGCTCACCGGCAGCGTCGCGGCGACCGGGACCTTGCCGGTGGAGGTCTTGATGAAGTCGCCGCCGGCCAGCATTGCCAGCCAGGAGGCCCGGCGCACGTTGTCGTAGGTGGCCAGCTCGCCTGTCTCCAGGATCACCTTGAGGTGGGCGTCGCCGGAGGCTTCCTTGGTGGCCACGATCTCGTCGTAGACCTCCTTGTAGCGGCCGGCCAGGAACGCACCGCGGTTGATCACCATGTCGATCTCGTCGGCGCCGGCCGCGACGGCGGCCCGGGTGTCGGCGAGCTTGATCTCCAGCGGCGCCTGACCCGACGGGAAGGCGGTCGCCACGCTGGCCAGGTGCACGCCGGTGCCGCGCAGCACCTCCGCCACGTACGGGACCATCGCGGGGTAGACGCAGACGGCGCCGACGTGCGGGCAGGACGGGTCGGCCGGGTCCGGGCGTACCGCCTTCGCGGCCAGCGCGCGAACCTTGCCCGGGGTGTCCGCCCCCTCAAGGGTGGTCAGGTCCACCATCCGGATCGCGAGGTCGATCGCCTGCGCCTTGGCGGTGGTCTTGATGGAGCGGGTGCCGAGCTGCGCCGCCCGCTGCTCCGCGCCGACCTGGTCCACGCCGGGCAGGCCGTGCAGGAAGGTCCGCAGAGCGGTCTCGGATCGTCCCAGCTCGGAGAGCTCCGACCGGGCCGACGTCGTTGTCGCCGTCATGCCACGAAGTCTACGCACCAGACGGCTGCGTGATCTTGCTCACGTGGTCCCGCTGGGCCGGGTCCGACGTGAGCGGCGTCGCTGGTCGGACCGCACCCGCACCGCCCGACCATCGGGACCGGTAGGTTGAGCGATCGTGGATGTACACGTCATTGACCATCCCCTGGCTCAGTCTCGGCTGACCGCCATGCGGGACGCGCGCACCGATTCCTCGACGTTCCGGGCGGCGCTGCACGAACTGACCACCATGCTGGTGTACGAGGCGGCGCGCTCCTTCCCCGTCGAGCGGTACCCGGTGCAGACGCCGGTCACCGGCACCGAGGGCACCCGGCTGGCCAACCCGCCGCTGCTGGTGCCGGTGCTGCGGGCCGGCCTGGGCATGGCGGACGCCGCGCTCGGCCTGCTGCCGGAGTCCTCGATGGGCTTCGTCGGCCTGGCCCGGGACGAGGAGACGTACGAGCCGCGCGCGTACATGGAGTCGCTGCCCCGGGAACTGGCCGGCCTGCCGGTGCTGGTGCTCGACCCGATGCTGGCCACCGGTGGTTCGCTGGAGCACTGCTGCCGGCTGCTGGCCGACCGGGGCTGCACCGACATCACCGTGCTCTGCGTGCTCGCCGCGCCGGTCGGCATCGAGCGGCTGGAACGCTCCGGCCTGCCGTTGCGCCTGGTCACCGCCTCGATCGACGAGGGGCTCAACGACCGGATGTTCATCGTCCCCGGCCTCGGCGACGCCGGCGACCGGCAGTTCGGCGGCATGCCCCGGTTCTGAGTCGTTCACCCCGGTCGGTGCCGGGTCCGGCGGGTCCGCACACGGTGGTGCGCGGACCCGCTACCGTCTCCGGCCATGACTGGTGTTGCGCTCGCCGAGGAACTGCTGCTCCTCGCCTACGACGACACGACCGGCAAGGCGACGATGCCGCGGATCAGCCTGGACCTGGGCATGGCCGCCGCGGTGCTGGTCGAGCTGGCCCTGGCAGGCCGGATCGCGTACGCCGACGGTTCCCTGACCGTGGTCGACCCGACGCCCACCGGCGAGCGGGTCACCGATGAGGTGTTGGCCCGGATCGCCGGGGACACCCCGCACACGCCGGCCTCGTGGGTGCAGCGCCTGCGGCACGGCCTGCGGGACCGGATCCTCGGTGACCTGTGCGAGCAGGGTGTGGTCCGGGACATCGACGAGACCGAACTGGGCTTCATCCACGTGCACCGCTACCCGGTGGTGGACGTCTCCGTGGAGGCGGACAGCCGGCAGCGGCTGGCGGAGGCGCTGACCGGCGCGGCGGCGCCGGACGAGCGGACCGCCGCGCTGGCCACCCTCGTCGTGGTGCTGCGAATGGAATCCGCCCTCGGGGTCAGCGGCGAGGCCGCCGCCGACGCCCGCCGCCGGCTGGAGGAGATCTCCACCGGCGCCGGGTTCTCCGGCGAGGTCAGCATCGACGACTCCGTGGTCCGCCCATCGGTGGGCCTGGTCGTCGCGGCCCTCGGCCGGGCCGTCGACCAGGCCCTCGGCCCGCGCCGCTGACCGTCGGGTCGACCGACCGACCCCGCACCGTGTGTGCCCTTTGCTCTGCACCCACCGAGGCACCACCGAGCCCTGCACCCACAAGAGGCCTACCGACCGACGGTTGACTGGCGCTTCCGTGGGTGCAGAGCAAAGGGCGGACTTGGTGGTGTTGGTGGTGGTGGGTGAGTGGGGTGCGGCGGGGCTCAGATGCCAAGAGCGGCGCTGACCTCGGCGCGCAGCGCGGCGACGGCCGACGCCGCTCGGGTGCGCGCAGCCGCGACGTCGCCGTCCGTGACCGGCTCCACCACCTCCAGGTACGCCTTGAGCTTCGGCTCGGTCCCGGACGGGCGGATCACCACCCGGGCCGCCCCGGTGCGCAGGATCACCACGTCCGCCTCGGGGAGCAGGTCCTGGGTGCTGTCGACCGGGTGTCCGAGCAGCGTGGTCGGGGTGGCCGCGCGGATCCGGGCCATCGCGTCGGCGATCTCCCGCAGGTCATCCACCCGGACGGAGAGCTGGTCGGTGTGGTGCACGCCGAACTCGGCGGCCAACTCGTCCAGTCGATCCGTCAGCGTGCGGCCCTGCGCCTTGAGGCCGGCGGCCAGCTCGGCCACGGTCAGCGCGGCGGTGATGCCGTCCTTGTCCCGGACGTGGTCCGGGGCGACGCAGTAGCCGAGCGCCTCCTCGTAGCCGTAGACCAGCGGCGCGCTCCCGCCACCCGCCCGGACGATCCACTTGAAACCGGTCAGCGTCTCGTCGTAGGCCAGGCCCCGGGCCGCGCACATCGCCCGCAGCAGCGACGACGAGACGATGGTGGTGGCGTACAGCCCGGTCACCCCGCGACGCATCAGGTGGTCGGCGAGCAGCGCCCCCACCTCGTCGCCGCGCAGCATCCGCCAGCCTGTCGCGCCGTCGCGAACCACCACCGCGCACCGGTCCGCGTCCGGGTCGTTGGCGATGGCGAGGTCCGCGCCGGTGGAGTCGGCGAGCGCGATCAGCAGGTCCACCGCCCCCGGCTCCTCCGGGTTGGGGAAGGACACGGTGGGGAACGCCGGGTCCGGCTCGGCCTGCTCGGGCACCACCCCGGGCACCGGGAAGCCGGCCCGGGCGAAGGCGGCGGTGAGCACCGCGGCACCCACCCCGTGCAGCGGGGTGTACGCCACCGTCAGGTCCCGCGGCCCGTCCGGCGCGATCACGGCGGTGGCCCGCTCGACGTACGAGGCGACCAGGTCGTCACCGAGCACGTCACCGGGCCGGCCCAGCGGCACCTCGGTCAGCGGACCCACCGCCCGGATGGCGGCCTCGATGCCGGCGTCGGCCGGCGGGACGATCTGCGCCCCGGCGCCCAGTTCTCCGCCCAGCTCCGCGCCGAGGTAGACCTTGTAACCGTTGTCCTGCGGCGGGTTGTGGCTGGCCGTGACCATCACTCCGGCCACGGCGCCGAGCTGGCGCACCGCGTACGCCAGCACCGGGGTGGGCAGCGGGCGGGGCAGCAGCAGCGCCGGCCGGCCGGCCCCGGTGGCCACCTGGGCGGTCCGCTCGGCGAACTGGCGGGAGCCGTGCCGGGCGTCGTACCCGATCACCAGGGGACCGGTGCCACCCTGGGCGGCGAGCCAGCCGACCAGGCCGGCGGCGGCCTGCGTGACCACGGCGAGGTTCATACCGTTCGGGCCGGCGCGCAGCGGGCCGCGCAGGCCCGCGGTGCCGAACGTCAGCGGACCGGCGAACCGGTCCGCCAGCTCCGGCGCGCTCGTCGGCAGCCGGTCCAGCACCGCCGTCAGCTCGTCCCGGCTGGCCGGGTCGGGGTCGTCGGCGAGCCAGCGTCGGGCTTGCTCGCGAATGTCGTCGATGTCAGTGGTGTCCGCCGCCATGCCTCTTGATAGCACGGCGGCGGATCACCACTGTCGGTTCCCTCCGGCTCAGCCGTTCCCGGTGAGCTGGAACGTCCGCACCATCTCGTCGAAGATCGGCTTGCTCTCCGCGAACTTGGCGTCGTTCGAGGAGAGGTAGAACGAGTAGACCTTGCCCTCGGTGACCACGCCGCGCCAGATGCCGTGCCGCTGCGTGTCGCCCTCGCCGCAGGTGTACTCGAACTCGGCGGCCGGCTTGCCGGCCAGGTCCTTCTCGGCCATCGCGATCCGGTTGTACGGCTTGGGGCACGACTTCGCCTTCTTGAGACCGCCCTCGGCGACCTCGGCCCAGCGCATCGAGGTGGTGCTGAAATCCTCGGTGAGTACGCGCACCTTCCGGCTGCGGTCCTCCGGGTCGACGTAGTCGAAGTAGACGCCGCCGGTGGCCTTGGTCCAGCCCTTCGGCACCATGACCTCGATGCCGCGGGCCGCGTGCTCCTGCATCTCCATAGCCGGACCGGCCGCGGCGGACTGTGTGGGCTGCGCCTGCGGGGTGGTCGGGGCGGGGTCGTCGCCGCCGCTGGTCAACGCGACCACGCTGAGCAGCAGCACCAGGGCCAGCCCGCCGGCCGCGGCGAGCTGCACCTTGCGCGGCCAACCCTTGACCGTGGTGACCAGTTGGCCTCCGGTGGCGCGGACCTTGTCCAGTGCCCCGGCGCCGCCGGACGTCGCGGGCGTGGCCCAGGGCTGGCCGGTGCCGGGCACCGACCACTGGTTGCCGCCGCCGTACGTGCCGCCGATGCGCTGGGTGGCCTCCGGCGCGCCGCCGTAGCCGACCTGCTGGGTGGCGTCGGGCCGGCTGCCGTAGCTGACCCGCTGGGTGGCGTCCGGGTGTCCGCCGGCGTCCACCCGCTGGGTGGCGTCCGCCGGGCCGCCGTAGGTGCGCCCGGCGGACGCCACCCAGCGGGTGGAC
>NZ_RCVI01000442.1:0-7610 GCF_003667455.1 Micromonospora sp. CV4
CTATGGCCACGGACCCGGCGCGACAACGCTGGAGGACCGCCTGCCGGCCCGGAACTACCCTCCGGAGCAGCGTGAGCCCAAGCACACGGTGAACGAGTGCCGGCGGCACCTGCGGGGATACTCGTGGTTGACGATCGCCCCGAAGGAGTTGGCGGCGCACGGGCGGCGGTGACGCGGCGCACGGGCGGCGCCGCGCGCGGCGGCGTCCGGCGGTGGCGGCTGCGCGGGCGACACGGAGATTGGGTACGCTGTCGGCTGCGTCCCGCTGTGGCGGGGTGCGCGCGGGCGTAGCTCAATGGTAGAGCTTCAGTCTTCCAAACTGACGGTGCGGGTTCGATTCCCGTCGCCCGCTCCAACGGTCTCGGCCCCAGGTCAGAGGCTGCATCCCCGGGCCCGTCGGCCATTCGCCCGCTCTGATCTTGCGGGCCATCCGTGGGCCACTACGCCTCGCTCCGGCGCTCACCACTACGAGCGCCCTACCGCTTCCCGACACGTTCGGCCGCGTCCTCGAAGACCAGCAGATGAGGGGGCTTGCCCGGATACCGGGGGATCTCGACGGGCAGGCCCGGCCGCAGCACCGGGGCGAGGGCGTCGAAGACGCGCGTCACGGCATCGTCGTGAAACTCCTCGAACCGCTCCGTGGCCTGAAGCCACAGTGCGCCACCGGCCAAGACGTCCACCCGGCGGAATGCACCTGTCTCCGTCATCGCCACCTGGCCGCCGAGCTGCGCCGCCAACTCCTTCGGGGCGATCGTCAACCACGAGTATCCCCGCAGGTGCCGCCGGCACTCGTTAACCGTGTGCTTGGGCTCACGCTGCTCCGGAGGGTAGTTCCGGGCCGGCAGGCGGTCCTCCAGCGTTGTCGCGCCGGGTCCGTGGCCATAGGAGATGTGGCCGAACCCCGGATCCCACTTCTCCGCGTAAGCGCGAAGCGTCTTTAGCCATCCCTGCTGCAACCTAAGGCTTTCGGCCGATCCGTCGAGCCGCTCGTCACTTTCCAGCACCGACAGCCGAAGCCATTGAGGCGAGACCGGATGGCGGCGAACAACGAGCGACAGAAGCCGCTTGCCCCGGTGCCCCATCTCGTCGAAGACGCCGATTTCAAGGATCGCCATCTCCGGAAGGTCGCCTAGTTCCTTTCTCAGCCAGGCGAGCCCAGAAGCGGAGCAGTTACGCTCGGCCGTCTTCGCAGGTGCGGTGATCCCCCCGCGCGATATCGCCAGCACGCCGAAGAGGGAACCCGGCTCCCCCGGTCCCTTCGTAACACGGGCGGGGAGGGGTGCAAGCTCGTGCCGCTCGTCGGGCAGCAACCGCGCCGACAACCCCTCCAGCCACTCGTACGCCACCTCACTCAGGTCGCCAGCCGATCCGTCCACGTTCAGCTGGAGATCTACCGGTAGTGGAGTCACGCCTATCACCATTCTTCGAAGCCGAAGCCGAAGCCGAAGCCGCAGCCGCGGTCGCGGTCGCGGTCGATGGGCGAGCAGACTACTGGTTGCCGCTGACCAGCTGCGCCGGCCGTCCTTGCGGCGGGCCTGCCGGGCACTCCGCCGATCCATAGCCGAGGCGATTCCGCGGTCCCGTTCGCTGGTGGCGTGCTGGTAGATCAACGAGGCAACAGGCGACAGGCGACATCCTCGTCCTCAGCGGTCCGGAGCGGCACCCGCATCCGGCACTTACCGATCATCTCTTGACAGCTGTCGATCTATGGACTGGTGTAAGCACCAGACCCATTGACGTCCGTCAGGAGGGCACATGATCGTCCGACGACGGTGGACAGCTGCCGCCACCACAGCGATCCTGGTCAGCGCGGTGCTGTCCCATCCCGGTCCGGGCACAGCGGCACCCGCCGCTCCGGCCGCACCGATCACCCTGAGCGCCTCCGAGACCGCCCTGGTCCGGATGCAGCTACGCGATCAGGCCCAGCTCGACCGCCTGGTCGCGACCGGCGCCGATCTGGCCAACCGACCCCGGGCCCGGGACGGGCGGATCCTCGCCGACCTGGTGCTGACCGGCACCCAACTCGCCGACCTGACCGCGCAGGGCGCGACCGCCGTGCAGATCGTGCAGCGGGCCGGGGACGGCGAGCGGCACTACGTCGATAGCGTCCGCGCGGCTCAGGCCCGCACCGCCGCGGGGCTGCGCGCTCCCGCCGTAGGGAAACGGTCCACGGCCGCCGCCGCGGCCGTGGACACCCTCCAGGTGCAGCAGGCGTACTGGTGGACCACGAGCGGGCAGACGTTCCTGCAGGCCCAGGTGGCCACCACCGCCACCGACGACCCGGACGTGGAGATCACCGTCAGCTGGCGGACGGCCGACGGCGCCACCGGGTCCTTCCCGCTGTCCCGGTTCGAGGACTCCGGCGAGTACCAGTACCACTACGCGCTTCCCCAGCCGGTGCCGAACCGACCGGTCCAGCTGACCGCCACCTCCAGCCTCGGCGGCGTCAGCCGAGCGGTCACGCCGGCCCTCTGGCCGAACGCCACCCCGCCGCCGCTGCCGGCCGGCTACCAGAAGGACTTCATCGACGCGTACCTGACGCCGGTGGACATCCAGGCGCGGATCAAGCGGCTGGCCCGGCAGTACCGGGACCTGGTCGACGTCATCGACCTGCCGAACCGCACCCAGGGGTACCGGCGCAACGCGGTCGCGTACCTGGGCGATCCAGCGGTGGCCGCCGTGGTGGTCGAGTCGGTCCGCTTCGGTGACCAGGGCATGAACGGTGTGCAGGTGCGGACGGTCGACCCGGGCCGGCGGAACCGGCCGCTGACCGTCGCCTACCGCGACCGCGTCCTCACGATCTCGCTCGCCACCGACACCGCCGGCAAGACGGTGAGCACCACCGACGAGGTCGCGGCGGCGATCAACGCCCGCCAACCGAACCGGTTCCGGGCCACCGTCGAGGACGGCTCGGCCGGCCTGCCGATGCCGGTCGCCGGCCCCGCCCGGCTCGACGACGGGCTCCAGGGCACCGAGGTGCCGGCGAAGCCGTGGACGGTCCAGGCGCTGCGCCTCGGTGTGCACCGGGACGGCTCCCGCGTCGGGGTGCTGGCGTACTCCCAGGAGCACGCCCGCGAGTGGGCGACGCCGCTGGTGACGCTGGAGTTCGCCGAGCGGATGCTGGCCAACGCGCGCACCGATCCGGCCACCCGCGAGCTGCTGGAGCAGGTCGACGTGTTCGTCATTCCGACGGTGAACCCGGATGGCGCGAACTACTCGTTCAACGACTACAACTTCCAGCGCAAGAACCTGGTCAACCACTGCACCGGGCCGGCCCGGGACCCGCGCAACCGCACCTCGTGGGGCGTCGACCTGAACCGGAACTACACCGTCGGGTCCTACTTCGACGGGTACGTGGGCGCCAGCGCCAACTGCCTGTCGGGCAACTACGCGGGCACCGCGGAGCTGTCCGAGGCGGAGAGCCGCAACGTCATCGCGCTCGCCGAGGCCCACCCGAACATCAAGTTCGCGATGAACGTGCACTCCTACGGCGGGTACTTCATGTGGCCGCCGGGGGCGTACAAGGCCGACGGGCGGATCACCCTGCCCCGGCCGTCGATCGACGAGTCGAAGATGTTCCTGGACAGCGCGCGGCGCATCGTCGGCGCCATCGCGCAGGAGCGGGGCACGGTCACCTGGCCGTCGCAGACCGGTCCCGTCGCCGACGTGCTCTACTCGGCCGCCGGCAACTCCGCCGACCAGCTCTACTACGAGCTGGGCATCTTCGCCTGGGACTTCGAGGTCGGCAACGACCGGTGGAACGCGACCACCGGCGAGTGGGAGGGCGTCGGCTTCCAGCCGCCGTTCGACGAGGCACACGGCGAGTCCCAGGAGTACGCCGGTGGCCTGGTCGAGATGGTCCGGGTGGCGCGGGACTACGCGGCCGCCCAGTCCGACGCCGGATGACCGTCCGGCGGTGCCGCGCCCGGGTCACGGGCGCGGCACCGCCAGCCGGGCCGACCGCCAGCCGGGCCGACCGCCAGCCGGGCCGACCGCCAGCCGGGCCGACCGCCAGCCGGGGACAACGCTTCCGGCCCGGCCGGCACCGGACGGGCGACCGCCCGAGGCCTCTCACCCGTGAGCGACGGAGACATTTCGCCCGTTTCCGGTCGGTGGCCACCGGGTAGGGGCTTGTACATGGACACGAACAGCACCGCACACCTGACCGGCGGCCCCCGCGACGGCAGCACCCACGACACCGGCGGCGACGCCCTCGTCGAGGTGGAGATCGACGGCATGATGCACCGCTACATCAAGACCACCAAGCAGCACGACGACGGCCGACCGGTCTACAACTACGACGGGATGGTCGCCCCGGACGGCGGCGAGCCCGGCGTCGAGGATCCGGCCGCCCGGGTCGCCTCGCCGCGTGCCGACGCCGAGGGGCACGGCGGCACGCACTGACCGCCGCACGGTCGGGTCGAGCGGGTCCCGCCGTCACGTCAGTCGGATCGGCCGGCCACGGATGAACCGTGGCCGGCCGGGTAAGCAGCGGCCCTGCCTGGTGGGGAGACGACCGGCGTCGCGGGGTGCCGCGACCGGACGCGCGGGCGGGCGGCGTTCGCGCCGGCCCGCCCGGGCGTGCCCGGATCAGTTCGAGGTGATCCAGTTCCAGGCCGAGACGACCCACTCGGTCTGCTGCAGCCACGCCACGCCAAGGCCGGCGAGGAACACCGCGGTCGCCAGGTGCGCCCCCCGCGCGCTGCGCCGCACCCGCCCGAGCTGGCGCTCCAGCACCACCCTGCCGACCAGCCGGGCCAGCGCGAACAGACCGATCGCCACCAGCAGGCTGAGCACCAGCACCAGCAGCGGGCCGGTCAGGTCGCCCTGACCGGAGAGCGCCCAGATCCCCCAGCACACGAAGGCGAAGAGCCCGGCCGCGGCGCTCCACTCGCCGCCGCGACGCAGCTGCGCCAGACGCCAGCTCAGCGGGCGGCGCGGCTCCGTTCCGCCCGGCCAGCCGGTGCCGGTCGGGGCGTGCTCGACGGTCGGGAACGGCTCGGTCCGTGGGGTACGCGGCTCACCCACCGGCGCCACGCCCCGGCGGAAACCGTCCCGCTGCGGCGGCACCCCGACGCCGGCCTGCGGTGGCACCTCCACGGTCCGCTCCGCCCACGGCTGCGTCTGGTCTGCCATCTCGTCCTCCCCCTGACCGGCGACACCACCGCCGCCTGAATCCGAGGGTAGCCACCCGGCAAATCGGTCGCTGAGCCCGTCCGACGCGGCCCGGGACGACGGTGCCGAATCCCACACCGGACGAGGTACGGTCGGCTGATGGGCGACCCGGACCGACGACGACGGCGGCTGCGCCACCACCCCGACTCCGAGCCGGCCGGGCAGGGGGCCGACGGGCCGACGGCCAGCACCGCGGGCGTGCACGACGGCACCGACCCACCGCCCCGCCGTCGCGGCCCGGCCAACGACGAGCGCGACGGCGAGCGCGGTCTGCGCGGGCTGGTCGGCTCCGGCTCGTCGCAGGTGGGGCTCAGCGCCGCGCTGCGCGCCCGAGACGGGGCCCGGCCCACCGACGACGACCTGGCCGAGGCGGAGGCCCGGGTGGTGGTCGTCCGGCGCAACTGGGTGCCCCGCGAGGAGCTGCCCCGCTCGCCGCGCTGACCGCCCGGCCGGGTCAGGGCAGGTCGGGCAGTTGCCGGGTCTGCTCGTACGCGGCCACCTGGGCGATCCGGCGGGCGTGCCGCTCGTTACCGGAGAACGGGGTGTTCAGGAACGCCTCGACGATGGCCGTGGCCTCGTCCAGGGTGTGCTGGCGGGCGCCGACCGCGACGACGTTCGCGTCGTTGTGCTGGCGGGACAGCTGCGCGGTCTCGACGTTCCAGGCCAGTGCGGCGCGCACCCCGGCGACCTTGTTTGCGGCGATCTGCTCACCGTTGCCGGACCCGCCGATGACCACGCCGAGGCTGGTCTCGTCGGCCACCACCCGGTCCCCCGTGTGCAGGCAGAACGTCGGGTAGTCGTCGTCCGGGTCGTAGCTGTGCGGGCCGACGTCGACCACGTCGTACCCCTGCTTGGCCAGATGGTTGGCCAGGTGCACCTTCAACTCGAAACCGGCGTGATCGGATCCCAGGTAGACGCGCATACGGGGCAGTCTGTCAGGCCGCCGTCGGGGACGCCGCAGGGGCGGCGTCCCCGAGCCGGGTTCGTCACACGGCCGTGCGACCGGCCGCTCAGCGGGGCAGTTCGGCGACCACCAGACCGCCACGTGCCTTCGGGGTGAACCAGGTGCTCTTTCGTGGCATCTTCTCGCGGGCCAGGTTCACCGCCACGAAGTCCGCGACGGTCACCGGCGCGATCAGGATCGCCAGCTCGGCCCGCCCGGCGTCGACCTCCCCGGTGAGCCAGCGCGCCGGGTAGTCACCACCCACGTAGGTGATCCGCTTGTCGCCCGGGTCCAGGCCCAGCGCGTCGCGCAGCAGCAGCCGCTCGACCAGGGCGTGGTCGAGGTTCTCCAGGCGACCGTCGGCGTTGCCGGGCAGGCGCACCGCGTACCCCTGACCGGGCAGCCGGAGGTGGACGGTGCCGCCGGCCTCCGGGACCTCGACCGGTCCGTCGAGCGGCTCGATCTCTGCGCCCGCCGCGCGCAGCCGGTCCAGCAGCTCGTCCGGCGTGGTGGTCAGCTCGCTGACCAGCCGGTTGTACGGCTGGATGGCCACCGAGGCGGGCGTGGTGACCACGGCCAGGAAGCGCGGCAGCCCACCGGTCTGGGCGGCCAGGCTGCGGTGGTTGCCGTCGGCGACGACCAGGTCGCCGCCACCGGCGAGGCCGGTCAGCTCGTCCTGTTCCGGGCCGGGGCCGAGCAGCCAGATGGCGTGCGTGCGCCCCGCCTGGTCGGTGTCCGCGGCGGCGGGCGCGCCGGCCGTCTCGGTCGCCGCCGCGAGCGCGGCGTGCAGCTCGTCGCCGCGCCCCGTCTGGAGCAGGAGTACGGGCGAGAGCAGGTGACCGAGCGCGTCGGCCAACGCCACCCGCTCACGCACCTTGGCGATGAAGACGTCCTCGTTGCGGATGACCAGGCCGGGCTCGTCGGCCCGGGTGGAGATCTGGTCGGTGTCCACCATCGCGAACAGGCCGTACGCCGGCTCGTCGTCCGGCGCGCTGATCCGGTAGAGCACCACCACCTGCTCGGCGGGGGTGTAGCTGCCGTCGGCCTTCGCCTCGGCGAGCCGGGCCACCGCGTCCGGCAGCGCGTCGAGGAACGACTTCCCCCGGCTCTCCGGCGCCCGGTGCGGCATCTCGATGCCGAGGGCACTGTGCGGGTTCGCCTCGATGATCGCGGTGATCTCCGCGTCGTCGGCGAACTCGTCGTAGTTCTGCGCGCCGGTGCCGCCGGTGGTGATCCAGGCCCGGGCGATCGGATGTACGACCGTCATGTCCGCTGACGCTACCGGCGACGGCGCCGCGGACAGCGGGGACCCGCACGGCGTCCACCAGATGAAAGCACCAGGCCGGGTGCGGTCAGCCGGCGCGGCCGGACGTGCCCCGGCGGTGCCGGCCGGCGACGGCCGACCCGCCGTTGCCCCGACGGCCGGTCACGGCGGGCCCGGTGGTCGCGTTGCGGCGGGGCGCCGCGGGCGGCCCGGGCACGGGACGCGGTT
>NZ_RCVI01000199.1:0-59496 GCF_003667455.1 Micromonospora sp. CV4
GGCCGCCCCGGCGAAGGCCGCCCCGGCCAAGCCGGCCGCGAAGGCCGCCGCGCCGAGCGCCGAGGGCCCCCAGACCACGCCGCTGCGCGGGGTCGCCGCGAAGATCGTCCAGAACATGGACGCCTCGCTGAGCGTGCCCACGGCGACCAGCGTGCGCGCGGTCCCGGCCAAGCTGCTGGTGGACAACCGCATCGTGATCAACAACCACCTCGCCCGCGGGCGCGGTGGCAAGGTCAGCTTCACCCACCTGGTCGGCTACGCGATGGTCCGGGCGCTGGTCCAGCACCCGGAGATGAACAACTCCTTCGCCGAGGCCAACGGCAAGCCCGCCGTGGTCCGCCCGGCGCACGTCAACCTCGGCATCGCGATCGACCTGGCCAAGCCGGACGGCACCCGCAACCTGGTGGTCCCCTCCATCAAGGGCTGCGAGCAGATGGACTTCCGTCAGTTCTGGCAGGCGTACGAGGACGTGGTCCGGCGGGCGCGGCGCAACGAGCTGACCATGGAGGACTACTCCGGCACCACGATCTCGCTGACCAACCCGGGCGGCATCGGCACCGTGCACTCGATGCCACGGCTGATGCAGGGGCAGAGCGCGATCATCGGCGTCGGCGCGATGGAGTACCCGGCCCCCTACCAGGGCATGTCCGAGGCCACCCTGGCCGAGCTGGCGGTCAGCAAGATCATCACACTGACCAGCACGTACGACCACCGGATCATCCAGGGCGCGCAGTCCGGCGAGTTCCTCAAGGTGATGCACGAGCTGATCCTGGGCGAGCACGGCTTCTACGACCAGATCTTCACCTCGCTGCGGATCCCGTACGAGCCGGTCCGCTGGGTACGCGACGTCGCGGTCAACTCCGAGGGCCAGATCAACAAGACCGCCCGGGTGCACGAGCTGATCCACGCCTACCGGGTGCGCGGGCACCTGATGGCCGACACCGACCCGCTCGAGTTCAAGATCCGCAAGCACCCCGATCTCGACGTGCTCCAGCACGGGCTGACCCTGTGGGACCTGGACCGCGAGTTCCCGGTGAACGGCTTCGCCGGCCGGCAGCGGATGAAGCTGCGCGAGATCCTCGGCGTGCTGCGCGACTCGTACTGCCGCCGCGTCGGCATCGAGTACATGCACATCCAGGACCCGGAGGAGCGGCGCTGGATCCAGGAGCGGATCGAGCGCAAGTACGAGAAGCCCTCCCCGGACGAGCAGAAGCACGTGCTCAACCGGCTCAACGCCGCCGAGGCGTTCGAGACCTTCCTGCAGACCAAGTACGTCGGGCAGAAGCGCTTCTCGCTGGAGGGTGGCGAGTCGCTGATCCCGCTGCTCGGCGAGGTGCTGGAGTCGTCGGCCGAGAACGGGCTGGACGAGGTCGTCATCGGCATGGCGCACCGGGGCCGGCTCAACGTGCTGGCCAACATCGTCGGCAAGCCGTACGAGAAGATCTTCTCCGAGTTCGAGGGGCACCTGGACCCGCGCTCGACGCAGGGCTCGGGCGACGTGAAGTACCACCTGGGCCAGAACGGCAAGTTCACCACCCCCGACGGCGAGCACGCGGTCAAGGTGTCGGTGGTGGCCAACCCGTCGCACCTGGAGGCCGTCGACCCGGTGCTGGAGGGCATCGTCCGGGCCAAGCAGGACCGGATAGACCTCAAGCTGGAGGGCTACACCGTGCTGCCGCTGGCGGTGCACGGTGACGCCGCGTTCGCCGGGCAGGGCGTGGTCGCCGAGACGCTCAACCTGTCGCAGCTACGGGGCTACCGCACCGGTGGCACCGTGCACGTGGTGGTCAACAACCAGGTCGGCTTCACCACCGCCCCGGAGTACAGCCGGTCCAGCCTCTACAGCACCGACGTGGCCCGGATGATCCAGGCGCCGATCTTCCACGTCAACGGCGACGACCCGGAGGCCGTGGTCCGGGTGGCCCGGCTGGCCTTCGAGTACCGGCAGGCGTTCAACAAGGACGTCGTGATCGACATGGTCTGCTACCGCCGGCGCGGGCACAACGAGGGCGACGACCCGTCGATGTCCAACCCCCAGATGTACAAGATCATTGATTCCAAGCGCTCGGTCCGCAAGCTCTACACCGAGGAGCTGATCGGTCGCGGCGACATCACCGTGGAGGACGCGGAGGAGCTGCTGCGCGACTACCAGTCGCAGCTGGAGCGGGTCTTCAAGGCCACCCGGGACGCCGCCTCGGCGCCGCGCCAGCTCAACCGGCCGCGCCGCGAGGAGGAGCCGGAGCCGCAGGTCGACACCGCCACCGACGCCGCCGTGGTGAAGGCGATCGGCGAGGCGCACATCAACCTGCCGGAGGGCTTCACCCCGCACAAGCGGATCCAGCAGCTGCTCGACCGGCGGGCGAAGATGTCCGTCGAGGGCAACATCGACTGGGGCTTCGGCGAGATCATCGCGCTCGGGGCGCTGCTGCACGACGGGATCACCGTCCGGCTCGCCGGTCAGGACTCCCGCCGCGGCACGTTCGTCCAGCGGCACGCCTCCGTGGTGGACGCCCGCACCGGCGACGACTACCTGCCGCTGAAGTCGCTCACCGGCGACGGCGAGCGCTCCCGGTTCTTCGTGCACGACTCGCTGCTCAGCGAGTACGCCGCGATGGGCTTCGAGTACGGCTACTCGGTGGAGAACATCAACGCGCTGGTCGCCTGGGAGGCCCAGTTCGGCGACTTCGTCAACGGCGCACAGTCGGTGATCGACGAGTTCATCTCCTCCGGTGAGGTGAAGTGGGGTCAGCGCTCGGCGGTCACCCTGCTGCTGCCGCACGGCCACGAGGGCCAGGGCCCGGACCACACCTCCGGCCGCCCCGAGCGGTTCCTGCAGATGTGCGCCGAGGACAACATGCGGGTCTCCATCCCGACCACCCCGGCGAACTACTTCCACCTGCTGCGCCGCCAGGCACTGTCGCCGAAGCGCAAGCCGCTGGTGGTCTTCACGCCGAAGTCGCTGCTGCGGCACAAGCTCTGCGTCTCGTCGGTGGAGGACTTCACCACCGGCACCTTCCAGCCGGTGCTGCGCGACACGGCCGCGCCGGCGCCGGAGGCGGTGAAGCGGGTGCTGCTCTGCTCCGGCAAGATCTACTACGACCTGTTCCAGGCCCGGCAGGACCGCGGCGTCACCGACACCGCGATCCTCCGCATCGAGCAGCTGTACCCGCTGCCGGTGGAGGAGATCCGGGCCGCCCTGGCGCAGTTCCCCAACGCGGAGGACTTCGCCTGGGTGCAGGAGGAGCCGGCCAACCAGGGCGCCTGGTCGTTCGTCGCGCTCAACCTGCTGGAGCACCTCACGGACGTCCGGCTGCGGCGGATCTCCCGCCCGGCCGCGGCCGCCCCGGCGGTCGGCTCGGCCAAGACGCACGAGGTCGAGCAGACCGCGTTGATCGAGGCGGCCCTCCCCCGCCCGTGACCTGACGCACCGCGAGAGCCGGGGCAGGACCGTTCACAACGGCCCTGTCCCGGCTCCGTCGGTCCACCCGCCCGGCCCGCGCCGGGCCGAGCACGAGGACGTACCGATGTACTTCACCGACCGCGGCATCGAGGAACTGGTCGAACGCCGGGGCGACGAGCAGGTCACCCTGGAGTGGCTCGGCGAACGCCTGCGCGACTTCGTCGACCTCAACCCCGAATTCGAGACCCCCATCGAACGCCTGGCCACCTACCTGGCCCGCCTCGACGACCCCGACGACGACGACGCCTAGACCCCGGTGCTGCCGGTGATCAAGAAGTTTCGGTCACGACCGGGGCCGGAAGTGACGCAAAGCTCTTGATCACCGGAGCTTGGAGGGGTCCGAGGACCCGGGCGGGGGGTCTTGCGATCTTCTAGGGTTGGGGCGTGGCCCGGAGTGTGTATCTGACGAGTGTGGGATCGGGCGGGGGCAAGTCGACCATCGCCCTCGGGCTGGCCGAGTTGCTGTCCCGTCAGGTCGGACGGATCGGCGTGTTCCGGCCGCTGGTCGCCGACGCCGTCCCGGACCCGATCCTCGCCCTGCTCAGCGAGCGTTACCGGATCGAGCAGCCGCTGGCCGAGCTGGCCGGGATGAGCTACGCCCAGGCCACCGCACTGGTCGCCGACGGCCGGCGGGAGGAGCTGATCTCCGCCGTCGTCGAGCGCTACCGGGCGGTGGAACGGCAGTGCCCGGCAGTGGTCGTGGTGGGCAGCGACTTCGACGACCCGGGCGACCCGGCCCGTCCCCGGGAGCTGGCCTTCAACGCCCGCCTGGCCACCGAGTTCGGCAGCGTGGTGGTGCCCGTCGTGGACGGCTTCGAGCAGGAGCCGGCGGCCGTCGCGGCCGCCGTGCGCGGGGCGTACCACGATCTGGCC
Source organism: Micromonospora sp. CV4 (assembly GCF_003667455.1). Lineage (NCBI taxonomy): Bacteria > Bacillati > Actinomycetota > Actinomycetes > Micromonosporales > Micromonosporaceae > Micromonospora > Micromonospora sp. CV4. Next base: position 4,334 of record NZ_RCVI01000199.1, read on the forward strand.
GACCTGGGCGCGACCGTCCTCGCGGTGATCGCCAACCGGGTGCCGGGGCCGATGACCCTGCCCGAGCTGCCGGTGCCGGCGTACGCCATCCCGGAGGTGCCGATCGTGTCGGCGCCGACGGTGGCCGAGGTGGCGGCGGCGCTCGGCGCCACCCTGCTCGCCGGGGACGACGCGGCGCTCGGGCGGGACGTGCTGGACTTCGTCGTCGGCGCCGCACACGTGCCCACGCTGCTGGACCATCTCACCGACGGCGCCCTGGTGATCACCCCCGGGGACCGTGCCGACCTGCTGGTCGCCGCCAGCGCCGCCCACGTGGCCGGGCAGGTGTCGGTGGCCGGGCTGGTGCTGACCCTCGGCGAGCAGCCCGACCCCCGGGCGATGCGACTGGTCGAGGGGCTGAACACCGGCTTGGCGGTGCTCTCCGTGCGCAGTGACAGCTACGACACGGTGGCCGCGTCCAGCCGGATCGAGGGCCGACCCAGCGCGGCCAACCCGCGCAAGGTGGAGGCCGCGCTCGGCGCGTTCGAGCGTTCCGTGGACACCGACGACCTGGCCCGCCGGCTGCGCGTCAGCCGGTCGGCCCGGGTCACCCCCCTGATGTTCGAGAACGAGCTGATCGACCGGGCCCGGACACAGCGCCGGCACCTGGTGCTGCCGGAGGCCGCCGACGAGCGGATCCTGCGCGCGGCGGAGATCCTGCTCCGCCGGGGGGTGGTCGAGCTGACCCTGCTCGGCCGGCCGGACGACGTCGCCCGGCGTACCCGGGAGCTGGGCATCGACCTCGGCGACGCGCACGTGGTCGACCCGGTCACCAGCGAGTGGCGGGACGACTTCGCGGTCGAGTACGCCCAGCTGCGCGCCCACCGGGGCATCACCGCCGAGGTGGCGCACGACATCGTCGCCCAACCCAACTACTTCGGCACCCTGATGGTGGCCACCGGGCGGGCCGACGGCATGGTCTCCGGCGCGACGCACACCACCGCCGCCACCATCCGACCGGCGTTCGAGATCATCCGAACCGTGCCGGACGTCTCGGTGGCCTCCAGCGTCTTCTTCATGCTGCTCGCCGACCGGGTGCTGGTCTACGGCGACTGCGCGGTCAACCGCGACCCGGATGCCGCCCAGCTCGCCGACATCGCGATCTCGTCCGCCGACACCGCCGCCCGGTTCGGCATCGAGCCCCGGGTGGCGATGTTGTCGTACTCCACCGGCAGCTCCGGGGCCGGCGCGGACGTGGAGAAGGTCGCCGCGGCCACCGCGCTGGTCCGGAAGCGCCGGCCCGACCTGTTGGTCGAAGGGCCGATCCAGTACGACGCGGCGATCGACCCGGCGGTGGCGGCGACCAAGCTGCCGGGCAGCCCGGTCGCCGGCCGGGCCACGGTCTTCATCTTCCCGGACCTCAACACGGGCAACAACACGTACAAGGCGGTGCAGCGCTCCGCCGGGGCGGTCGCTGTCGGCCCGGTGATGCAGGGCCTGCGCCGGCCGGTGAACGACCTGTCCCGGGGCGCGACCGTGCCGGACATCGTCAACACGGTGGCGATCACCGCCATCCAGGCGGCCACCGAGGAGGCCTCGTGAGTCGGGTGCTGGTGCTCAACTGCGGGTCGTCATCCGTCAAGTGGCGCCACTACGACGGTGACCGGGTGCTCGACCAGGGCACCGTCGAGCGCATCGGTGAACCGGGTGGCGGCCCGGCGGACCACACCACCGCCGTCCGGCGGATCCTGGCCGGGCTGAACCTGAGCGAGCTGGCGGCGGTCGGGCACCGGGTGGTGCACGGCGGCCGGACGTTCACCGCACCGGTCCTGGTCGACGACGCGGTGCTGGCCGCAATCCGGGACCTGGTCCCGCTCGCCCCGCTGCACAATCCGGCCAACCTGGCCGGCATCGAGGTGGCCCGCGAAGCGCTGCCGGGCGTTCCGCAGGTCGCCGTCTTCGACACCGCGTTCCACCACACCCTGCCGGAGGCCGCCGCGACCTACGCGATCGACCGGGACACCGCCGAGCGGTACGCCATCCGCCGGTACGGCTTCCACGGCACCTCACACGCGTACGTCTCGCGGCGCACGGCCGAACTGCTGGACCGCCCGTACGAGCAGCTCAACACGATCACCCTGCACCTCGGCAACGGGGCCAGCGCCTGCGCGGTGCAGGCCGGCCACAGCGTGGCCACCTCGATGGGCATGACCCCGTTGGAGGGGCTGGTGATGGGGACCCGCAGCGGCGACCTGGACCCGGCCGTGATCTTCCACCTGCGCCGGGAGGGCGGGCTGTCGGTCGACGAGATCGACGACTTGCTCAACCACCGCAGCGGTCTGCTCGGGCTGACCGGCGCCAACGACATGCGCGAGGTGCTCCAGCGCCGGGCCGCCGGGGACCCGGCCGCCGAGCTGGCCTTCGACGTGTACTGCCGGCGGATCACCGGCTATGTGGGCGCGTACTACGCGCTGCTCGGCCGGGTCGACGCGATCACCTTCACCGCCGGGGTGGGCGAACACGCGGCGCCGGTGCGGACCGCCGCGCTGGCCGGGCTGGACCGGCTCGGCATCGCCGTGGACCCGTCCCGCAACGCCGGGGACGGTGACCGGGTGATCTCGCCCGAGGGCGCCGAGGTGACCGTCTGCGTCATCCGCACCGACGAGGAGCGGGAGATCGCCCGACAGACCCGTGCCGTGGCCGAGACCGGCTGACGCCACTCCGGCGGCCCATCATCCGGGCGCCTCGGCGTGGGTCGCGTCGGCCGGTCCGCAGCCTCAGCCCTACGCCAGCCAGGCGACGAGAGCAACCAGCAGCACGACGACCACCACCGCACCGATGATCAGCGGCAGGCGGGACGGGGACTCCGCCGGCGCGTTGGCCTCCGGTGTCTGGGTGAACGCGCGGAACGCCTCGGTGTTGCCGCTGGGGTCGCTGTAGTTCTCAGGCATGCGGGTGACCCTAGCGAAGCCGGTCGCGACGCACCGCCCCCGCCCACGCCGCCCGGCGGGGTCGACCCGGCCGGCGGAGCCGACCCGACCCGGCCGGCGGGTGCAGCCGGGCCGGACGGCGGGGTCGCTGCCCGCACCCGGGCACCTACCGTGGAACGATGGGGGCGGGGCGGCTGATCGCCGTACTGGTGACAGCGCTGCTGGCCGGTTGCGCGCCGGCCACCGCCGTGGCGGACGGGCCCACCGCCGCCCCGGGCGGGCCGCCGTCGGCGCGCCGAGCGCCCGAGGGGTCGTACGTCGTCGGCGTGCGTACGCTCACCCTCGATCCCCGCTCGGCGCGCCCCCTGCCGGTGACCATCTGGTATCCGGCAGTCCCCGACGGGGTGGCCGCCGGGCGGTTCCCCGTGATCGTCTACAGCCACGGCCTGGACAGCCGGCCCGAGCTGCACGCCGAACTCACCACACGCTGGGCGGCGGCCGGCTTCGTGGTGGCCGCTCCCGCGTTCCCGCACACCCGGCGCGGCGCCCCGCGCTTCATCCGGGCCGACGTCCGCAACCAGCCGGCCGACTGCTGGCGGCTCATCCGGCAGCTGAGCCGCCTCGACGCCGACCCCGCTGATCCGCTCGCCGGCCACCTGGACCTGGCATCGATCGCCGCCGCCGGCCACTCGGCCGGAGGTTTCACCACGGCCGGCATGTTCACCGAGGGGCACCCCGCCCGGCTGCGCGCCGGGATCATCATCGCCGGGGGCGGGCTGCCCGGCAGCTTCGCCGGACCGGTCGCGCCTCTGCTCTTCGTGCACGGCACGGCCGACCAGGTGGTGCCGGTGACGGTCGGTCGGGCCGCGTACGGGCGTACCCCCGGACCGGCCGCCTTTCTCAGCCTGCTCGACCAGGACCACGGCGCGTACCTCACACCGGGGCACCCGGGGTTCGCGCCGGTCCTCGCCACGACCATCGACTTCCTCCGCTGGACCCTCTACGGCGACAGCGCGGCCGGCGCCCGCCTCCCCGCCGACGCCCGCACCCCCGCCCTGACCCACTACGAGTCCCGACCGGCCCGCTGACGACCCCGAGGCCGCCCCGCGGACACCTGAGCGCCGGGTGACCGCGCTGCCACGCCGCGCCGAACCCCGCCGGGCGGGCCGGCGCGGCAGGGCACAATTGGATTCATGTCCCGTCGCGTCACCCCCGCGCTGCTGGCCAGCGCCCTGCTCACGGCCGGCCTGGCCGGCTGCTCCACGGACACCCCCGAGGCCGGGAGCGCGCCGGCGCCGGTCGAGCCCTCCTCCGCCGCCTCGGCGACGCCGCGGGTACCCGCCGGGACCGCACCACAGCGAGCCTTCGCCGTCGGCGTACGCCAACTCAAGCTGAACCGGGACGGCCGGGCGCTGCCGGTGACGCTGTGGTACCCGGCGACCGGGGAGTCCGGCGGCGCGGCCAAGCGGTCGGCGACGGCCGCGGAGGGCCGGTTTCCGGTGGTGATGTTCAGCCACGGCCTGGGCGGACGGCCGGACGACTACGCCACGCTGCTGACCCGCTGGGCGGCGGCCGGTTTCGTGGTGGCCGCGCCGACGTTCCCGCACACGTCCCGGGGCGGCGACAACAACGTCCTCGACGTGCTCAACCAGCCGGCCGACGTGTCGTACGCGCTGACCCAGGTGCTGGCGCTGAACGACCGCGCCGGCGACGCGCTGCGCGGCCGGCTCGACGCCGACCGGGTGGCCGCGGCCGGGCACTCGGCGGGCGGAGTGACCACCATCGGTCTCTTCACCGCCGGCCGGGACGAACGGCTGGACGCGGGGGTCGTGTTCGCCGGTACGGCGCTCGGCGTGGGCACGGCGTTCGCCGGCGCCGCCGCCCCGCAGCTGTTCGTGCACGGTGAGCTGGACGAGGTGGTCGACTACGCGGCGGGCAGAGCCGCGTACGACAAGGTGCCCTGGCCCAAGGCCATGCTGAGCCTGACGAAGGGCGACCACGGACGGGCGCTGCTCAGCGACGGCGCGGCGCTGCGGGTGGTCTCGGACACCTCCGTCGAGTTCCTCCGCTGGACCCTCTACGGCGATCCGGCGGCCAGGAAGCGCATGCCCACCGACGCGAAGCGTGGCGACATCGCCACCTTCGACGACCACCTCTGACCGACACGCGCCGCCCCGCACGCGCCGCGGGCCCCGCATGCTCCGCGCGCGACCGGGCCCGGCGCGGTGGGACGGTCAGGCGGTGTGGTCGATGACGACCTTGCCGAAGGTGTCACCCGAGTGAAGGCGGGCGAAGGCGTCCTCGACCCGGCTGAACGGGACCACGCTGTCCACCACCGGCCGCACGTCGCTGTCCGCGCAGAACGCCAGCAGCTCGTACAGCTCGCCGGGCGTGCCCATCGAGGTGCCCAGGATCTCCAGCTGCATGGCGAACACCCGGCGGAGGTTGATCGACGGCTCGTGACCAGCGGTGGCGCCGGAGACCACGATCCGGGCCATCGGCGCGGCCGACTTCATCGAGTGGTCGAAGGTGGCCGCACCGACCGTCTCGATCACCACGTCGACCCGTTCCGGCAGCCGGGCACCGGGTTCCACGGCGGTGGCGCCGAGCGCGGTGATCCGGTCCCGCTTGCTGGCGTCGCGGCTGGTCGCGTACACCCGCTTGCCCATCGCGACGGCGAGCGCGACGGCCGCGGTGGCCACGCCGCCGCCCGCGCCCTGCACCAGCACGCTGTCGGCGTCCTCGACGCGGCCCTTGGTGGTCAGCATCCGCCACGCGGTCAGCCAGGCCGTGGGCAGGCAGGCCGCGTCGGTCGCCGCCATCCCGTCGGGCAGCGGGACCAGGTTCGACCGGGGTACGGCGACCCGCTCGGCGAGGGTGCCGGGGAAGTGCTCGGAGAGGATGGACACCCCGCGCGGGTCACCCTGGGTGACCACCACCGGGTAAACGACCACCTCGTTGCCCTCCGGGTCGAGGCCGACCGCGTCGCAGCCGAGGATCATCGGCAGCTGCGCCTCGGTGAGCCCCACACCGCGCAGTGACCACAGGTCGTGGTGGTTGAGCGAGGTGGCCCGCAGCTGCACGGTCACCCAGTCGTCGGCCGGGTGGGTGGGCTCGGGCCGCTCACCGACGGTGAGCGCGGCGAGCGGATCGGCGTCGTCGAAGCGGGAGACGAAGGCAGCACGCATGATCGGCACGGTAACAAGCTGAGCGCCGGTTAAGAAGGGCCCCTCCACACACCCAGCGTCAGGGAAGGTCCCTTCCTGTGCACCGGGCGTCGGGAGGGTGCCCTACCTCACCGGCGGGCGACGCCGTCGCGGCGGGCGGCTTCGGCGACCGCCTCGGCGACGGCCGGCGCGACGCGCGGGTCCAGCGGAGACGGAACGATCGCGTCGGCGGTCAGCGACTCGGCCACCACTCCGGCGATGGCGTCCGCGGCGGCGACCTTCATTCCCTCGGTGATCCGGGTGGCCCCGGCGTCCAGCGCACCCCGGAACACCCCGGGAAAGGCCAGCACGTTGTTGATCTGGTTGGGGTAGTCGCTGCGGCCGGTGGCGACCACCGCGACGTGCCGGGCGGCCACCTCCGGGTGCACCTCGGGGGTGGGGTTCGCCAGCGCGAACACGATCCCGCCGGGCGCCATGCCGGCGACCGCGGCCTCCGGGATCTGACCGCCGGAGACGCCGATCAGCACGTCCGCGCCGCGCAGCGCCTCGGTGATGTCGCCGTGGCGGCCGTCGGCGTTGGTGCTCGCGGCCAGTTCGGCCTTGGTGCCGGTCAGCTCGGTGCGGTGCCGGCCGATGATCCCCTTGGAGTCGCAGACCACCACCTGGTCGGGGTTGATGCCCCCGGCGACCAGCATCTTCGTCACGGCCACGCCGGCCGCACCGGCGCCGCTCACCGCGACCCGCAGGTCGCCGAGCTTCCGGTTGAGCAGGGTGGCCGCGTTGCGCAGCGCGGCGAGCACCACGATCGCGGTGCCGTGCTGGTCGTCGTGGAAGACCGGGATGTCCAGCGCCTCGTCGAGCCGGCGCTCCACCTCGAAGCAGCGCGGCGCGCTGATGTCCTCCAGGTTGATCCCGCCGAACGAGGGGGCCAACGCCCGCACCACGGCGACGATCTCGTCCACGTCCTGCGTGTCCAGACAGACCGGCACCGCGTCGACCCCGGCGAACTGCTTGAACAGCACCGCCTTGCCCTCCATCACCGGCATCGCGGCACGCGGGCCGATGTTGCCCAGACCCAGCACCGCCGAGCCGTCGGTGACCACCGCGACGGTGTGCGACACCCACGTGTAGTCGTCGACCAGGTCGGGGTCGGCGGCGATCGCCTCACACACCCGGGCCACCCCCGGGGTGTACGCGAGGGAAAGGTCTTCCCGGCTGGTGAGCGGCACCGTCGAGGTGACGGCCATCTTGCCGCCCCGGTGCAGCTGGAAGACCGGATCAGCGGGGTCCACGGTGGACGAAGGCATTGTGGTGACTCCAGGATCTGTCGAGCAGACGGGGCGGCCGGCCCGGCCGCGAGGTGGGCGGCGAGCGGTGGCACGCGGTGCGGGGGGTCACCCGGGCACTTTCCGAGCATAGTGTCGACACTGCCACTGTGATGTGAGCAGGGTCATAACTGTCGACGCGGGACGCGCCCCGGGCGCGGCCAGTAGCGGGCCACCACCCGTCCCCGCACGTCGGCCACCCCGTACGCACGGGAGTCGTCGGTGACCAGGTCGTTGTCCCCGCGTAGCCACCAGCCGCCGTCCTGCGGCCGGACCGCCCGCTTGACCACCAGCAGCTCGGGACGGGTCCGGAAGACCGCGACCACCACGTCACCGGGGCGGATCGGGCGAGCGTGCGGGCGGACCAGCACCGCGTCGCCGTGCCGCAGTGTCGGCGCCATGGACGGGCCGGTCACCAGGACAGCGGTCAGCGGCCCCCGCAACCGGGGCGCCTCCGCCGGGTGATCGGCCCGCACTGGTTTCACCTCCACCCGCTCCGGGGAGCATCCCAGGAGTAATGTCGCCTTTGATCATCGCAAACTTCCCATGGAGGATCCCGATGCGACTTCCACGCATCCTTGCGCCCCGCGTCACCGCGAGCGCTCACTGCGACCTGCCGTGCGGCGTCTACGACCCGGCCCAGGCCCGGATCGAGGCCGAGTCGGTCAAAATGATCTGCGAGAAGTACCAGGCGAACACCGACCCGGAGTTCCGCACCCGGGCGATCATCATCAAGGAGCAGCGCGCCGAGCTGGTCAAGCACCACCTGTGGGTGCTCTGGACCGACTACTTCAAGGCCACGCACTTCGAGAAGTACCCGCAGCTGCACCAGCTGTTCAACGAGGCCACCAAGCTCGCCGGCGCCGGTGGCGTCAAGGGCAGCCTCGACCCGGCCACCGCCGACAAGCTGCTCGCGAAGATCGACGACATCTCGAAGATCTTCTGGGAGACCAAGAAGGCGTGACCTCTCCCGTCACCCCGACGATCCGGCCGGCACGTCCCGAGGATGTGCCGGCCGTCGTCGCCATGGTCCACGAGCTGGCGGAGTACGAACGCGCTCCCGACCAGTGCCACCTCACCACCGAGCAGTTGACCTCGGCCCTGTTCGCGACTGCTCCAGGTCGCGGCGTGGCGTCAGACACGCCGAACTGGAGCAGTCGTAGTTCCGCGCCGGCGCTCTTCGGCCACGTCGCGGTCGACGAGCACGACCAGCCGATCGGCTTCGCGCTGTGGTTCCTCAACTTCTCCACGTGGGCGGGAGTGCACGGCATCTACCTGGAGGACCTCTACGTCCGACCGGCCGCCCGGGGCACCGGCGCGGGCCGGCTGCTGCTCGCCACCCTGGCTGACATCTGCGTACGACGCGGCTACCGGCGGCTGGAGTGGTGGATGATCGACTGGAACCCGGCCGCCGGCTTCTACGCCTCGATCGGCGCCGAGCAGATGAGCGAGTGGGTTCCCTACCGGCTCAGCGGCGACGCGCTGCGCGACCTCGCCAGCCAGGCCACCGCCGCCGGCACGCGTCCGGGCGACTGACCGGGTAGAGTCCCCGACCGGGGGGATGAGGCGTGACTCAACTGACCGGCCAGCCAGCGACCGACGACGACGTGGTGCACCTCACGGTGCCCGCCGACGGCGGTTACCTCGGCGTGCTCCGCACCGCCACCGCCGGTCTCGCGGCCCGGTTGCAGTTCGCGCTCGACGAGATCGAGGATCTGCGGATCGCGGTCGACGAGGCGTGCGCCATGCTGCTCGCCATCGCCACCCGCGACGCCGAACTGGAGTGCCGGTTCTCGGTCACGGAGGACGCGCTGACCGTCGAGGTGACCGTGCCGACCGTGCGTGGCGCCACGCTGCCCGCCGAGTCGTCCTTCGCCTGGAAAGTGCTCACCGCGCTGACCACGTCCGCGTCCGCCACGGCCGCCAACGGTCGGGCGACGATCTCGCTGCTCACCCGCCGCTCCAGCGGCTACTGAGCGGCCCGTCGTCCCGTCACGCGCCGAGCGCGGTCACTCGAAGCCGAGTGCCCGGGTCGTCGGGGGGCTGACCAGCAGCCAGCTGACGCCCAGGCCCAGTGCCATCACCGGCACGCCGAGCCAGCCCAGCCCGGCCTGGATCATGAACCACCCGATCGGCAGCAGCATCAGCTGAAGCACGATCGCGGGGGCACGCGCACCGGCCTGACGACGCAGCAGCGCGCGGCCCAGCGCCCAGAGCGCGGCCGCCGCCCCGACGGCGAACGCGGTCACCAGCAGCGCCGACAGCAGGTCGCTGGTGCTGGCGGTGAGGTCGGCCCAGACCAGCCAGGCGGCGATCAGCCCGACGGCGACCGCCTCCGCCCACAGCAGCCGGACCGCCCAGCGGAGCGTGACGGGAATCGGGGCCGAGTCGATGGTCACGCGCGCCACGATACCCGGGCTACCGGGAGGTACAGTGCCGCCCATGCGGGCCGTCCTGGTGGTCAATCCGAAGGCCACCACCACCAGCGAACGCAGCCGGGACGTGCTTGTCCGGGCGCTGCGCAGCGAAGTCGACCTCAGCGTGCGGTACACCCGCCGTCGTGGGCACGCCATGGCGCTGGCCCGGGAGGCCGCTGCGGAGGGGGTCGACATGGTCGTCACCCTGGGTGGCGACGGCACCGTCAACGAGGTGGTGAACGGCCTGATGACGGCCGAGCCACCCGCCGGTGCCGACGGCGCCACGCTCGCGGAGCGGCTGCCCGCGCTCGCGACCGTTCCGGGTGGCTCGACCAACGTCTTCGCCCGAGCGCTGGGCCTGCCCCGGGAGTGGCCGGAGGGGACCAGCATGATCCTCGAAGGGCTGCGGCTGGGTCGGCACCGCACGATCGGGCTGGGTCGCGCGGACGACCGCTACTTCACCTTCTGCGCCGGGTTCGGCCTGGATGCCGCCGTGATCCACCGGGTGGAGCAGGCCCGCCGTCGGGGGCGCGTCTCCACCCCGAGCCTCTATTTCCGCGCGATCATGAACCAGTACTTCCTCGCCTCGGACCGACGGCACCCGGCGATCAGACTGGAGCGTCCCGGTGAACCGGCGGAGGACGAGCTGGCCACCATCATCATCCAGAACACCGCGCCGTGGACGTACCTGGGCGATCGGGAGATCAACCCGAACCCGGAGGCGTCGTTCGATCTCGGGCTGGACGTGCTGGCGTTGCGTCAGCTGCGGGTGGCCAGTACGACACGGACAGTGACGCAATTCCTGTCCCGGCGGCCGGATCCACGCGGCCGGCAGGTGTTACGACTCCATGACACGGCGGAGTTCACCCTGGTCTCCAGCCGCCCGCAGGCGTTCCAGCTCGACGGCGACTACCTTGGCGAGCGGGAGAAAGTCAGATTCACATCCGTTCCCGCCGCACTGAGAGTAATCTGCTAGGTCTCGGGTACTGCCCTAGGTCGACGCGGCCGCCACAACTGCATCGAACGGTCGCCGCCACACCGAGGGGCAGGTGCCGGAAATGTCAGCAATGTCACGCGGACTGTACTATATTGATCCTCGGCTGTGGCACGGCGGGTAACCAGGAAGGCACTGGAACCCGGACAAATGGGTTGTGGGCTTGCTCACCGCCCGGAGTTTTTCCGAGCGTCACCCTTGACATCGCGAGCGTTCGTGAAAGTATTCACAAGCGAACTTGAGTTACCGGGACATTGCCTGGATATGCTCGTCAGGTTGAGCTGTTCCAGCAGGTCCCCGGGGCTAACCGCCTGCTCACGCACTGCCGAATGGACCGACGCTAACTGTCACCATCGGCACTGCGGATGCATATAGGAAAAGCACTACAAGCAATAATTGCCACCCCATCCAGAATGAGGAGTGTTGCCGCCATGGACTGGCGTCACCATGCTGTCTGCCGCGACGAGGACCCGGAGCTGTTCTTCCCTATCGGGACGTCCGGACCGGCTCTCCTGCAGGTCGAGCAGGCCAAGGCCGTCTGCAGGCGCTGCTCCGTGACCGACCAGTGCCTCCAGTGGGCGCTCGAGTCGGGTCAGGACGCCGGCGTCTGGGGCGGAATGAGCGAGGAGGAGCGGCGCGCTGTCAAGCGTCGCGGCGGCCTCCGGGTGCTGCGCGCTCACTCCGCCTGAACCCACGACACAGCTGTACGCCCCGGCGGGTCCGCCCGCCGGGGCGTTCTGCTTGTCCAGCCCCCGCCCTGCTGACATCACTCCCGGCCGGCGACCTCGCTCACACCGCCGGCGCCAGGACGCGCCGACCCGACCACTCGTCGACCCGGCGCAACACCAGCTCGACCAGCTCCGGGGCGTCGGTCAACGGGTCCGCCACCGCCACCGCGCCGGCCGCCCGGGCCGCCTCGGCCACCGCGTCGTGAAAGAGGCCCGGCGCCAGGAAGTACCCGGCGACCGCCACCCGACGAGCGCCGGCCGCCCGTAGCCGGGCCACCGCGACACCGGTGGCCGGCGGAGCCGCCGAGGCGTACGACACCCGGCAGGGCACCCCGAACTCCGCGCCGAGCGCTTCCGCCACCAGGCCCATCGAGCCACGCGCCCGCGCGTCCCGGGTGCCGGCCGCGGCCAGCACCAGCGCGTCGAAGGGACCCGCACACGACTCGCCGAGCCGGCGTCGCAGCCCGGCCAGCAGAGCCGGGTCCACCGCCCCGTCCGCCGGGCCGAGCACGTCGGTCACCCGTACCGCCAGCGCGGGCCCGGCCTGCGCCGCGGCGGCGACGGCCGCCGGGATGTCGACCCGATGGTGGTACGCGGCGGTCAGCAGCAGCGGCACCAGCACCGCGCGGCGGTGGCCGGCCGCCGCCAACCCGCGCAGCACCTCGGTCGGCCCCGGCTCGGTGTGGTCCAGCCAGCTCGTCCACACCGGGGTTCCCGGACGGGCGGCCGACACCGCCCGGCCCAGTGCCCGGGTGGCCTCGGCCGCTCGGGGATCACGGCTGCCGTGCGCGACCAGCACCACCGGATCCGCCCCGCCGGCCGCACGGAGGCCGGTCGGGGTCGTCGACGGGGAGGTCAGACGTGCAGTCCGCACTCGGTCTTCTCGAACATGGCCCACCGACCGGCCCGCGCGTCCTCGCCGGCCTTCGTCCGACGGGTGCACGGCCAGCAGCCGATCGAGCCGTAGCCCTGCTTGAACAGCTCGTTGACCGGCACGTTCCAGCGGGCGATGTAGGCGTCCACGTCCCCCTGCGACCAGGCCGCGATCGGGTTGACCTTGACCTTGCCCCGCCGCGGGTCGAAGGTCACCACCGGAGTGTTGGCCCTGGTCGGCGACTCGTCCCGGCGCAGGCCCGCGGCCCAGGCGTCGTACCCGGTCAGCGCCCGCTCCAGCGGCTCCACCTTGCGCAGCTGGCAGCAGTCGTCGGGCGACTTGTTGAACAACCGGGGACCGTACTGGCCGTCCTGCTGACCGACGGTGAGCCGGGGCCGGATCGACCGGACGTTCACCGGGAGCGTCCGCGCCACCTCGTCCCGCACCCGGAGGGTCTCCGGGAAGTGCAGGCCGGTGTCGAGGAAGACCACGTCCACTCCCGGGGCGACCCGGGACACCAGGTGGGCCAGCACGGCGTCGGCCATCGAGCTGGTGACGCAGAACCGGTCGCCGAAGGTCTGCGCCGCCCAGCGGGCGATCTCCAGCGCCGGGGCGGCCTCCAGCTCCCTACCCGCCTGCTCGGCCAGCGCCCGAAGCTCGTCGGGGCCGCGTCGGGCCGGATCGGTCGGCGTCGGACCGCCCGGACCGACCAGGCCCAGGCCGGCGGCGGAGACGAGGCTCATCGGGTCACCGCCCGCGGGAGCAGCCCGGTGAACTTCACCGAGAAGACCCGGGCGCAGGCGTGGCACTCCCAGGCGCCGTGCCCCGCCTCGTGCGGCCGCAGGTCCTCCTCGCCGCAGTACGGGCAGTACAGAGGTGCCGCTCGGTTCTCGCTGCTCATCGCAGTTCCTCCTCGTCGACTCTGATCACCCAGTTGGCGAACGTCTCGCCTTCGCTCCGACCGGCCAGGTAGCGCAGGGCCAGTCGTTCCACGTACTCCGGAAGCTCCTCGGCGGTGGTCTTCAGGCCGCGGAGCTTGCGCCCGAACCCGGCGGTCTGCCCCTGCGCCATGCCCAGGCCGCCGCCCAGGTGCACCTGGAAGCCCTCGACCTGCCGACCGTCCGGGCCGACCACCAGCTGGCCCTTCAGCCCGATGTCGGCCACCTGGGTGCGCGCGCAGGCGTTCGGGCAGCCGTTGATGTGGATCGAGATGTCGGCGTCGAAGTCGCGCAGCCGCTGCTCCAGCCGGGCCACCAGCTCCTCGCCGCGGGCCTTCGTCTCGACGATGGCGAGCTTGCAGTACTCGATGCCGGTGCACGCCATGGTGCCGCGCCGCCAGGCCGACGGACGAGCCTCCAGCCCGATCCCCCGCAGCGCGTCCACCAGCGACTCAGTCCGCTCCGACGGCACGTCGAGCACCAGCAGCTTCTGGTACGGGGTGAGCCGTACCCGGTCGCTGCCGTGCGCCTCGACCACGTCGGCCAGCTGGGCGAGCTGCCCGCCGGAGACCCGCCCGACCACCGGGGCGGCGCCCACGTAGTGCCGCCCGTCGGCCTGCTCGTGCACGCCCACGTGGTCGATCGGCTTCGCCGGCAGCTCGGGAGCCGGGCCGTCGAGCAACGTCCGGCCCAGGTACTCCTTCTCCAGGACCTCGCGGAAGCGCTCGATGCCCCAGTCGGCCACCAGGAACTTCAGCCGGGCCCGGTTGCGCAGGCGCCGGTAGCCGTAGTCACGGAAGATCCCGACCACACCGGCCCACACGTCGGGCACCTCCGCCAGCGGCACCCAGGCGCCGAGGCGCTGGGCCAGCATCGGGTTGGTGGAGAGACCCCCGCCCACCCACACGTCGAAGCCGGGGCCGTGCTCGGGGTGGTCGACGCCGAGCAGGGCGATGTCGTTCGACTCGTACGGGGTGTCGACCAGCCAGGAGATCGACGTCTTGAACTTGCGGGGCAGGTTGGAGAACTGCTTGTCACCGACGTACCGGGCGACGATCTCGTCGATCGCCGGCGTCGGGTCGAGCAGCTCGTCGCGGGCCACCCCGGCGACCGGGCTGCCCAGCACGATCCGGGGGCAGTCGCCGCACGCCTCCGTCGTCTGCAGGCCGACCGACTCCAGCCGGCGCCAGATCTCCGGCATGTCCTCGACCCGGATCCAGTGGTACTGGATGTTCTGCCGGTCGGTGATGTCGGCGGTGTCCCGGGCGAACTCCCGGGAGATGTCCGCGATGACCCGCAGCTGGGCCAGGCTGAGCTGGCCGCCGTCGATGCGGACGCGGAGCATGAAGAACTCGTCCTCCAGCTCGTGCGGCTCCAGCACGGCGGTGCGCCCACCGTCGATGCCGGCCTTGCGCTGGGTGTAGAGGCCCCACCAGCGGAACCGGCCGCGCAGGTCCTGCGGATCGATGGAGGCGAAGCCGCGGTGCGCGTAGATGTTCTCGATCCGGGCCCGGACGTTGAGCGGGTCGTCGTCCTTCTTGATCCGCTCGTTCGGGTTGAGGGGCTCGCGGTGGCCGAGCGCCCACTGACCCTCACCCCGTGGCCGGCGCGTCGCCGTCCGGGCAGGACGGGCCGTCGGGTCCTCGGAACGGGCCGGGATGCTGCTGACCGCCATCGGGGCGTCCTCCGTTGTCTGCGGTGCCTCGGGGCGGGCGCGGGGCGCGGCGGCCGGCCCGTCGAGAGCGGGCGGGACAACGGTGTCTGAAGACAGCCGGCGCGGAGCGCGCCCGAGACAGATGGGTCGGGCGTCGTCAGTCGGCCGGACAGATCGCGCTGCGCACGCGGCCGTAATCGACGTGGCGACGAGCCACGAAGCGGCGGACGACAGCGGCGGTCATGGGCTCATGCTGCCACACCGCATGGGGCTCGGCCAATGCGCGCGTGCCGGATCCCACATCACGGGCCGAGGGCTTCAGCCCACCAGCTGGTCGCCAAGGACAGTCCGGGCATAGCGGACCACTCGCCCCTGCCGCACGCCCGCGATCAGGCCGTTGTCCCGCAGCGTGGTGAGGTGATGAGACGCGGTTGCCGGGGCCAGGCCCAACATCGCGGCCAGCTCGCCGGTGCTCAGCGGCGTGTCGAGCAGTGACAGCGCTGCCGCCCGCGTACCGCCGAGCAGGGCGCCCAGCGCGGCGCTGGGCGGCGGCGACACCCACAGCCCGCCCAGCCCCCCGGGCGGATAGCAGAGTGCCGGTCCGGCGTCACCTTCCATGATCGCGTGCACCGTCGGTCCGGAGAACGAGGTGGGCAGCAGCGTCCAGGGACGCCCGTCCAGCCCGGCCGGCCGGGTCGTGCCGACGGCGACTCGCAGCGCCGCACCGTCCCAGCGGATCGACGGGTGCAGCTCGCGGAGCAGGGTGTGCCCGCCCTGCTCGGCGGCGAGGAGAGTCCGCCGCCGGATATCGGCCAGCGCGAGTGCCCGCAGCCGGGGCCAGTCCGGCGCGATCAGCAGCGTGAAGTACCGGCGTAGCTGCGCGACCAGCTCGTCCGGACCCAGCCGGGGTGCGCCGGCCCGGTCCAGTTGCCGCCGCACCCGGGTCGGGTCGGTGGCGGCGACGGCCCGCAGCTCCGCCGCCAGGTTCGGTGCCACCCCGATCGGGGTGAGAAAGTCCGGCACGTATCCGTTGGACGACCTGAGCACCGCCAACAGCGGCTCCAGGCCGGCGCCCGGCAGCAGCCGCTCGGCACGCTCCCGCCACGGACGGTGCATCCAGTACTTGGCCGGCTTGCGCAGCGCCCACGTGCTGGCCACCAGCTCCGCCAGCGGCGAGTGCACGAACCGGACCCGGCTCAGGTCGTCGGGCGTGAACTGAACCTCGATCACCAATGGATTCGACCACGTTCGAACGGTTCGGCGACACCACGGGACCGCCGGAGGATCCGCACATGGAACACAGGCAACTGGGCCGGTCGGGGCTGCGCGTGAGCGGGGTCGCGTACGGCAACTGGGTCACCCACGGCAACCAGCTCGACGACGACGCGGCCGCCGCCTGCGTGGCCGCCGCCCTGGACGCGGGCATCACGACGTTCGACACCGCCGACCGGTACGCCCAGGGGCGGGCCGAGGAGGCGCTGGGCAAGGCGCTGAGCGGCGTGCGGCGCAGCTCGATCGAGCTGTGCACCAAGGTGTGCCTGCCGGTCGGGCCGGGCGCGAACGACGCCGGGCTGTCCCGCAAGCACATCGTCGAGGGCTGCCACGCCTCGCTGCGCCGGCTGGGAACCGACTACGTCGACCTCTACCAGGCCCACCGGTACGACGACAGCGTGCCGCTCGAGGAGACGATGACCGCCTTCGCCGACCTGGTACGACAGGGAAAGGTGCTCTACGTCGGCGCCTCCGAGTGGACCGCCCCGCAGCTGCGCGCCGGCCACCGGCTCGCCGCCGACCTGCACGTCCCGTTCATCGCCAACCAGCCGCAGTACTCGATGCTGTGGCGGGTGGTGGAGGCCGAGGTGGTGCCGGCGAGCGAGGAACTCGGCCTGGGTCAGCTCGCCTGGGCACCGCTCGCCATGGGCGTGTTGACCGGGAAGTACGAGCCGGGGCGCCCTCCGCCGGCCGGCTCCCGGGCCACGGACGGCTTCGGAGGGTCGTTCATCGCCCGGTACTCCTCGGATCTGCTGCTCTCCCGGGTGCGCGAGCTGCGGTCGGTCGCCGAGACCGCGGGCTGCACGATGGCCCAGCTGGCGGTCGCCTGGGTGCTGCACCGGCCCACCGTGGCCAGCGCGATCGTCGGCGCGTCCCGGCCTGGGCAGCTCGCCGAGACGGCTGCGGCCACCGAGATCCGGCTGGACGACGAGCAGCTGGCGCGGATCGACGCCGTGCTCGGCGACCTCGTCGAGCGCGATCCCGCGAAGACCGCCCGTCCCAACGACGTGATGCCCGCCTGGCGCTGACCACCTCCCACCGGCTCGGCCCGCGACCGGGGGTGGCCGTGGCAGGCTCAGATCGTGGGCATATTGTCCGAATCGACCGGAACGCGACGGAGCCGGCTCCGTCGCGTTCCGGTCTGGGTTCCCCCGGCGGTGCTGACCCTGGTGGTCACTTGCACCGGGCTGGGCTCTGCTCAGCTCTGGCGCGACGAGCTGGCCACCTGGAGCGCCGCCACCCGGTCCCCCGGCGACCTGGCCCGGTTGGCCGGCACCATCGACGCCGCCACCGGCCCGTACTACCTGCTGATGCACGGCTGGCTCACGCTCGTCGGCGACTCCGCGGTGGCCCTGCGCGTGCCGGCGGCGCTGGCGATGACCGTCGCGGCCGGGCTGCTCGGCGTGCTCGGCGCACAGCTTGTCGACCGGCGCACCGGCCTGTTCGCCGGGCTGCTCTTCGCCCTGCTCCCCGGCACCTCCCGGTACGGGCAGGAGGCCCGCCCGTACGCCCTGGCCACCGCGCTCGCGGTCCTCGCCACCCTGCTGCTGGTGATCGCGCTGCGCCGGCCCGGCTGGGCCCGCTGGGCCGGGTACGCCGCCGCCGTGGCCGCGCTCGGGCTCACCCACCTGATCGCGCTCACGCTGCTCGCCGCACACGCGCTGGTCGTGCTGGTCACGTGGTGGCGGGGCTCCGTCGCGGCCGGGGTTGCCGGGTCGGACGGGACCGGCGGGCCGGATCGGCGAGCAGGGCGGTGGGCGGTCGCGCTGCTGCCGACCGCGCTGCTGGTCGGCCCGCTGCTGTTGAAGGCCGGCATGCAGCGTTCCCGGCAGTTGGACTGGGTCGATCCCGCCCGGCTGGACGACCTGGCCGCGCTGCCCGGCGGGGTGGCCCAGAGCAGCGTGGTGGGCGGCCTGCTGGTCGGCCTCGCCGCCCTCGGCGCGGCCCACCTCGGCCGACGCGCCCTGCTGCCGGCGAGCACGGTGCTGCTGCCCGTACTGCTGCTCTTCGCCGCCGGCACGGTCGTGCCGCTGTGGGTACCCCGGTATCTGGTCTTCGTGGTGCCCTTCGTCTGCCTGCTGGCCGGCGCGGCGCTGGCCGGCGTGTCCGCCCCGGCCGCGTTGGCCGTGGTGCTCCTCGCCGGGCTGCTCGGCCTACCCGACCAGGCGGCGCTGCGGCGGACCCACGAGTGGCCTCGCAGCGCCCCGGTGGACTACGCGGGTGCCGCCCGGGTGATCGCCGACGGGCAGCGGCCCGGGGACGCCGTGGTCTACTCGCCCCGGGAAAGCTGGCTCTTCCTCGATCTGGGCGTCGAGTACCACCTGGCGGAGCCGCCCCGGGACGTGCTGGTCACCGAGGACGAGGTCCGCCGGGGCGACCTGTGGGCCGCCGAGTGCCCGCGACCGGCGCGTTGCCTGGCCGACGCGCCACGGGTGTGGCTGGTCGTCGCCGGGCGGCACGCCGATCCGCTGGCAACCGTGCCGGGCGCCAAGGGCGACGCGCTGCGCGCGGACTTCACCGTCACGCAGGCGTGGCAGCGCCCCGGCCTGACCGTCGCCCTGCTGACCCGCCGCCCCGGGCGCTGACCTGACCGGACCTGGCCTGGACCTGGCCTGGACCTGGCCTGACCGGACCTGGCCTGACCGGACCTGGCCTGACCTGACCTGGCCTGGCCGGACCTGGCCGCCCGGCGGCGCGCGGTCAGGCCGGGCGGAGGGCCTTCGGGCCCGGCCCACCTTGGTGAGCGCTATACCTCGGAGGCATAAATATGACTCACAGGTATGGCGCTCATCCGCCTGCCCGCGCCTGGAGCCGACCCGCCCGGGCGCGCGACACCCAAGGTCGGTCAGGGTTGCGACCGGCCGTCGGGCGCGCTGCGGGCCAGCGGCACGACCAGCACCGCCTCGGTGCCGCCGTTGGCGCCGGCCCGCAACTCGATGGTGCCGCGCAACTCCCCGGTGACCAGCGCCCGGACGATCTGGAGGCCGAGCCGGCTGCCGCTCTCGGCGTCGAAATCCGGCGGGAGCCCGCGCCCGTTGTCCGCCACCGATACGTGCAGCATCTTGCGGAACCGGTGCGCCGAGACCACCACCTCCGGCCGGGTCGACGGGTCGGTCGCGGGGACGACGACGACGGGCGCCGCGTCGGGGATGTCCGCCTCGTCGGCCGGTGGGAAACCGTGCTCGACGGCGTTGAGCAGCAACTCGTTGAGGACCATCACCAGGGAGGTGGCGATCTCCGCCGGCAGCACGCCGAAGCTGCCCCGCCGCCGCATGCCGACGCTCACCTCGGTCGCCGCGACCTCGGTCGCCGCGCTCGCCACGCGGTCGACGATGCCGTCGAACTCGACCGCCTCGTCGCTGGACATGGAGAGCGTCTCGTGGACCAGGGCGATCGAGGCGACCCGACGGACCGACTCCTCCAGCGCGACCCGGGCCTCCGGCATCGAAACCCGACGGGCCTGCAACCGCAGCAGAGCGGCCACCGTCTGGAGGTTGTTCTTCACCCGGTGGTGGATCTCCCGGATGGTGGCGTCCTTGGTGATCAGCGCCCGGTCCCGGCGACGGACCTCGGTGATGTCCCGGACCAGCACCAGCGCGCCGATCGGCACCCCGGCGGGCATCAGCGGCAGCGCCCGGGTGAGCATCGTGGCGCCACGCGCGTCGATCTCCCGCCGGGGCGGCGCCTCGCCACGCAGCGCGGCCAGGATGCCGTTCGCCGCCTCGGTGCCGTCCAGCGGGTCACCGGCCAGCCGGCGGTGCAGCGCGGCCAGATCCTCCCCCACCAGGTGGGAGGCGTAGCCCAACCGGCGGTACGCGGACTGCGCGTTCGGGCTCGCGTAGGTGACCTTGCCGCCGGCGTCGAGCCGGACCAGGCCGTCGCCGACCCGGGGCGCGGAGGTGGTCTCGCCCGGATGCCGGGGCGGTGGGAAGGTGCCGTCCGCGATCATCTGCGCCAGGTCGTCGGCCGTGGTCAGGTAGTTCAGCTCCAGCTGGCTGGGGGTACGCGCGGTGGAGAGGTTGGTGTCCCGTCCCACCACGGCGATCACCTCGCCGGCCTCCCCCTCGGCGGTACGCAGCCGGACCGGGATCGCCTCGTGCCGCGCCGGGACGTCGCCGTACCAGACCGGGTCGCCCTCCCGCCAGATCCGGCCCTGGGAGTAGGCCACTTCGAGGTGGGCCACCTCCGGCCCGCCGACGATCCGCCCCACCTGGTCGTCCTGGTACGCGGTCGGGGCGGTCGTCGGGCGGACCTGGGCGACGCAGAGGAACGTGCCGTCCGCGTCGACCGGCACCCAGAGCAGCAGATCGGCGAAGGACAGGTCGGAGAGCAACTGCCAGTCGCCGGCGATCCGGTGCAGGTGGTCGATGTCGGCCGGACGGAGACGGGTGTGCTCCTCGGCGAGGTCGCGCAGCGTGGACACGATGACCAGCGTGCCACGCCGCGTCTCACATCGTCGCGGTGACCTTCTTCAGCCCGCGCGGCGCATCCGGATCTTCGCCCCGGGTCAGCGCCAACGCCAACGCCAGCCGCTGCAACGGCAGGATGTCCAGCAGCGGGGCGTACCGCTCGTCGACCTCGGGAACGGCGAGCCGGGTCGCGCCCGGCACGTCGGCGGAGCCGACCACCACCACGTCGGCGCGGCGTTCACCGAGGCGGGGCAGCACCTCGCCCATCGACCGGCCACCCGGGCCCGAGCCGACCACGGCGAGCACCGGGACCTCCGGGTCGGTCATCGCGAGTGGACCGTGCAGCAGGTCGGCGCCGGAGAAGGCGAGAGCCGGCAGGTACGAGGTCTCCATCAGCTTCAGGGCGGCCTCCCGCGCGGTCGGGTAGGCGTACCCGCGCCCGGTGGTGACCAGCTGACGGGCGAAGCGGTAGCGCGGAGCGAGCTGCGCCGGGGTGTCGTCGGCCAGGGTGCGGGCCGCCAGTTCGGGCAGCGCGGCGAGCGCCTCCCGCTCCGCGGCCGGGAGCACGCCGTCGCCGGCCCGGATCCCCTCGACGAGCATCAGCAGGGCGAGCAGCTCGGCGGTGTACGTCTTGGTGGCGGCCACCGCCCGCTCGTGCCCGGCGGCGATGTCGATGCTCAGCTCGGCCACCTCGACCAGCGGGGACCCCGGGGCGTTGGTCACCGCGAGGGTCAGCGCACCGGAGGCACGCGCGGCGCGCAGCACCTCGGCCAGGTCGGGCGAGCCCCCGCTCTGGCTGACCCCGACGACCAGCGCGTCGGACAGGTCGGGGCGGGCGCCGAACAGGGTGACCGCGCTGGGCGAGGCGAGCCCGGCGGGGAGCCCGAGCCGGATCTCGGCCAGGTACGCCCCGTAGAGGGCCGCGTGGTCGGAGGTGCCCCGGGCGGTGAAGACCACGTGCCGCGGCCGCCGCTCAGCGACGGCGGCCGCAACCCGGGCGACCTCCCCGGCGTTGGCGGTGGAGAGCAGGCGCGCGTAGCCGGCCGGCTGCTCCTCGATGTCGGCGGCCATCCCGGCCCCTGCACGCGTCACGGACACTCCCCCCTTGCGCGGTTTCCGCGCGTTTCCTGCTCAGTCTTGCACCTTTGAAAGTATCTGAGCAATCGAACGAGCAGTAGTGCGCAGTTGATCACCGAATGATCTCAATATCAACTAGGCTTGCCCCGCTCCACCCGATGTCGCTGCGACGAGAGGACGACGTGCCCGAGGGAAGGGACGACCCCGCGCTCTCCGCGACGGAGGAGCTGGCCCTGGCCCGGCTGGCACTGGACGAGGGCGACCTGCACCACGCCGCCGGCCACCTCGCCGGCGCGCTGGCCCGGGCGCCCACCCTGCCGGAGGTGCACGAGACGTTGGCCCGGCTGGCCGCGGTCGGCAAGGGCGGGCTGGACCTCTTCCCGATCAACCACCACACCTTCGTCGGCGCGGTCGTCGCCCGCGCCCACCTGCTGGCCGCCGCCGGCCGTCCGGCCGAGGGGCTGGAACTGTTGGCCGCGGCCACCGGGTACGCGCCCGGCACGGAGTGGGCCGGCGTTCCGTGGGTGATCGCACCCGAGCTCGCCGAGCGACTGGACCCGGAGCACGTCGCCCGGGTCCTCATGCAGGTCTGCGCCGCGTTGCCCGACCCGGTGCCACGCGTCGGCCGGGCCGCGCTGACGCCGTACCTCACGCTGGCCCGCAACGCGGTCACCGTCCGCCCCGAGCACGGTCTGCTGCTGGGCGCGGCGTCCGCGCTGGCCAGGCGGCTCGGCGAGGTCACGCTGGCGATCCGCTGGGCCAGCCGGGGGGTACGGTCCCAGCCGTCGAAGATGGGCGAGGTCTGGCTCGGGTACGCGTACCGCAGCGCCGGCCGCACCCGCGACGCCCTCGCGGCGCTCGGCCGGGCCGTCGCGTTGGACCCCGACGACCTGGCCATCTACGCGGACATCGCGGGCACCCTGGCCGAGACCGGCCGGCTGGACGAGGCGCTGGAGTGGACCGAGCGGGCGCTCGCCCGGGACCCGTCGTTCGACTGCGCGGTGCACACCGCCCACCGCCTGCGGCATCTGCGCGACGGCGACCTCGCCCACCTGGTGGCGCTCGCCGACTTCGTCCGCGACCATCCGGACGACAGCCACGAGCACGGCGACCTGGCCCAGTGCTGTCGCGGTCGGCCGTGGCTCGGCCAGCTGACGCCGGCCGGGGGCCCGCTGGTCGATGCTCTGCGCCAGGCGGTTGCCGACGACGACAACGGTGTCGGCAGTGCCGTACGCCTTCTGGCGGCAGCCCCGCCGAGCGCCGTGCGGACGGCCACGTCGGCGGCGCCCGGGCTGCGGATCGAGGTCACCGGCACGCCGCAGCCGGACCCGCGGGAACCGCGGCGGGCGTCCACGCGGCGGCTGTGGCACTACGCGGACAGCGTTCCGACGCCCGCGCTGCCGGCGCCCTCGGCGGCGGCGGTCGAGCGGATCGGGCAGGTCGCCCACCCGGCGTGGCCGCACCCGCCGGCGGCCTACGACGCGGCGGTCGGTCTGGCCGGCCTGGACGTGGCCGACCTGCTCGGGCTGCTCGTGCACCCACCGACGGCGCCGGCGAACGCGGTGGGCCGGCTCCTGGCCGCCCACGACCCGTCGGTCTGGGTACGCGGCGTGCAGGTGTGGGCCTGCCTGGGGCTGCTGCACCACCGCACCGACGAGCCGTGGGAGGACTCGACCCGGCGCCGGGTGCTGCTGGACCTGGTCTGGGGCGTGGAGGACTGGGTCACCGAGGCGGCGTTGTTCGCCCTGGTCACCGCCGCCTGGGTGGACCCGGCGGTGCGATCGGACGTGGCCCGGGTGGTGGCCGAGCGGCTGGCCGACGCGGCGGCGGTGGCCCGGGCCCGCCCGGTTCCGATCGCCGTCTCCCTGGCCCACCTGGCGTTGGCCGCCCCGGCACTGGACCCGGCCACCGCCGCGCTCGCCACCGAACTGCTCGGCGACCAGCCACCCGGGCTCCCGCGCCCCCGCAACCCGCTCCGCCGCCTCTGGCGACGCCTCACCGCCGCACGCCACCGCCCCTGATTTCGTAGAAAAGACGCGCCGCGCCGCCCCGGAGGGACAGCGCGGCGCGGCGGTGTGTCGGCGTCAGGCGACCGGAGCCTTGCCGAGAGCGATCTCGGCCTCCTCCTCCGGGGTGGCCTGCGTCGGCGCCTCGTTCGCGGTGCGCAGCGGGATCTCCTTGATGAACCAGGCGAGCACCGGAATCGCGATGGTGAACAGCACCGCCCAGAGGAAGACGTGCGAGATCGCGTCGGCGAGGCCACCGAGCACCAGTTCGCGCGCCTGCGCGGGCAGCGCCTTGAGCTTCGCCAGGTCCATTCCGCCACCCTCGCCACCGAAGGCCCCACCGGCGGCGGAGTCGGCCAACCGGCTGGCGAAGATCGCGCCGAACAGCGAGATGCCGAACGAACCGCCGATCGACCGGAAGAAGGTGGCCGCGCCACTGGCCGCGCCGAGGTCCTTCTGCTCCACGCTGTTCTGCGCGATCAGCATGGAGGTCTGCATGAGGAAGCCCATGCCGGCGCCCAGCACGATCATGTACAGCGAGGACTGGAGCTTGCTGGTGTCGGTGTCGAGCAGGGTCAGCAGCCCCATGCCCGTGGCCATCACCACGCCGCCGATGATCGGGTACGCCCGGTACCGGCCGGTCTTCGTGATCGCCCGGCCGATGACCAGCGAGACGACCAGCATGCCGAACATCAGCGGCAGCAGCAGCAGGCCACTGTTGGTCGCGGAGGCCCCCTGCACGGTCTGCTGGTAGAGCGGCAGGAAGTTCATCGCGCCGAACATCGCGAACCCGAGCAGGAAGCCGATCAGCGAGATCAGCGCGAAGTTGCGGTTGGCGAAGAGTCCCAGCGGGAGGATCGGCTCCGGAACCCGGCGTTCCACCAGGCCGAACGCCACCAGCGCGAGCACGGACAGCACGGCCAGGCCGAGGATCTGCGGGGACGTCCAGTCGTACTCGTTGCCGCCCCAGGTGGTGATCAGCACGATCGCGGTGATGCCGACCGAGAGGAGCCCGGCGCCGAGCCAGTCGATCCGGTGCTCGGTGCGGTACTTCGGCAGGTGCATGGTGGTGATCAGCAGCAGCAGCGCGACGCCGCCCAGCGGCAGGTTGACGTAGAACGCCCAGCGCCAGGAGAGGTGGTCGGTGATGAAGCCGCCGACCAGCGGACCGGCCACCATGGCGATGGCCATGATCCCGGCGATCATGCCCTGGTAGCGCCCACGCTCGCGGGGCGGCACCAGGTCGCCGATGATCGCCATCACGCCGACCATGAGGCCACCGGCGCCGAGACCCTGCACGGCCCGGAAGGCGATGAGCTGCACCATGCCGTCCTGGGGGCCGCCCAACATGCCCGAGCCCGCCATGCCGCAGAGCGCGGAGCCGAGCAGGAAGATGCCGACCGAGGTCAGGAAGACCGACTTGCGCCCGTAGAGGTCACCGAGCTTGCCCCAGATCGGGGTGGAGACGGTGGTGCCGAGGACGTACGCGGTGACCACCCAGGTGAAGTGGTCGAGGCCGCCGAACTCGCCCACGATCCGCGGCAGCGCGGTGCTGACGATCATATTGTCGAGCATCGCGAGCATCATCGCGATCATGAGGCCGAACAGCACGACCCGTACGTTGGGTCGCGCGCCGGCCTGGGTTGCCTGAGTCATGGGTAAGCTCCCCCCGAGGATTGCCACACTTACTTGCCGCCCGGCTAGTCACCTTACTAGCCGCACGGTAAGTTGGGCACCAAGTGACGGTCAAGCCAATTGGAGGGCGTGGGTGAGGGAGAGCACAGGCGGCACCCGTGAGCGGATCAAGGCCGTCGCGCTGGAGCTCTTCACCGAGCAGGGGTACGAGAAGACCTCGCTGCGCGAGATCGCCGAGCGGCTCAACGTCACAAAGGCCGCGCTCTACTACCACTTCAAGAGCAAGGACGACATCGTCGCCAGCTTCGTCGAGGACCGGCTGGAGCGGATGGACGCGCTGACCACCTGGGCCGAGTCGCAGCCGGCGACCCTGGCCACCCGGCGCGCGCTGATCTCCCGGTACGCCGACACGATGTTCGCCGGCGACCAGCCGTCGGTGATGCGCTTCTTCGAGCAGAACCAGACCGTGCTCAAGAGCCTCGCCTCCGGCCAGCAGATGCGCGGCCGGATGATGCAGCTGGCCAGCGCGCTCTGCCGGGGCGACGACTCGCCCACCGCCCAGCTGCGCGCCGTGCTGTCGCTGTTCGCCGTGCACAGCAGCTGGTTCGCCGTCCGCGCGCCGAACATCACCGACGACGAGCGCCGCCGGATCGCGCTGGAGGTGGCCGACGAGCTGCTGGCCGCGATCGGCGCGGAGCCCGACGAGAGTGACGCGGGGGTCGCCTCGGCAAGCCCGCAGGGCTGACCGACAGGCGGGTCAGCCGAGCCCGCAGGGCTGACCGACCGGCGGGTCAGCCGCGGGGCAGCTCCAGCCGCAGGCCGAGCAGGTCCACGCCCGCCACCGGCGACCAGTCCTTCTCCGGGCACCGCACGAAGCCGAGCCGCTCGTACAGCCGGTGCGCCGAGACGGCCATCCC
This sequence comes from Micromonospora sp. CV4, assembly GCF_003667455.1. Lineage (NCBI taxonomy): Bacteria > Bacillati > Actinomycetota > Actinomycetes > Micromonosporales > Micromonosporaceae > Micromonospora > Micromonospora sp. CV4. Next base: position 30,656 of record NZ_RCVI01000199.1, read on the forward strand.
CGCACGGACGCAGATCACCACGGCCGCGCAGCCCAGCTCGGCCGCGCGGTCGACGCACGCCCGGGCCAGCGCCGCGCCCACGCCCCGGCCCTGCGCGGCCGGGTCGACCGCGAGCATCCGGAACTCCGCCTCGCCCGGCCCGGACAGCTCGGCGAACGGGGTGCCCGGCAGCACGAAGGTCACCGAGCCGAGCACCGCGCCGGTCGCCTCGTCCACCGCGACCAGCACCTCACCACTGGTGGCCCGGGTCGACACGTCGGCCAGCACCGCGCCGTACCCGTGCTCGCCCTTGAGCTGGCCGTCCGCCTCGTACGCGGCCACCGTCAGCCGGGCCACCGCCGGGAAGTCGGCCGGGTCGGCGAGCCGGACCAGCAGCCCGCTCAATCGATCACCGCGATGAGGTCGCCGTCCTGCACGACGTCACCCTCGTTGACGGCGAGCTGCTTGAGCACACCGTCGGACTCGGCGACGACGGGGATCTCCATCTTCATCGACTCGAGGATCACCAGGGTGTCGCCCTCGGACACGGTGTCGCCGGCCGAAGCGACGACCTTCCAGACGTTCGCCACCATCTCGGCGCGGATCTCCTCGGCCATGTCCAGGCCCTCCCTTTTCCCGATGTGCCTGTCGACGTATCCAATCATGCGGCGGCCTGCGGCGGGCGCGGAGCGGTGCGGCCCAAGGGGCCGGGACCGCCCCGCCGGAAGGCGTCGGGTGCCGGCCGCACTACCATCAGCGGGTCGGACCCGACGCCGGGCGGCCGGTGGGTACACCGGCGCCGAGGCCGCGCGCAGGGCGGATCCGACCCATCACGAGGAGGTCAGCATGGCGAAGAAGTCCCGGAAGAAGAAGGCCCGTAAGAAGAGCGCCGCGAACCACGGCAAGCGTCCCAACTCCTGAACGGGCCGGCGGGCCGACGGCCCGTCACCGGTCAGACCCACCCGGCGGACGCCGGGAACGCCGGTGGCCCGGGTCGAGATCGACCCGGGCCACCGGTTTGTCCGTTACGCCGACGCTCAGTCGGCCAGTTCGCGGGAATCGCTGGTCTCGAAGACCACCAGCTCGGTGAGCTTGACGCGTAGCCTCTCGCGCAGCTCGCTCGGCGCGGTCTCGTTGCCGCAGCAACGCGCCACCAGCGCCCGCACCTCCTGCTCCAGCCCGTACTCGCGCAGGCACGGCCCGCACTCGTCGAGGTGGTGCCGGATCAGCGTGCGCCGCTCGTCGGCGCACTCCAGATCCAGGTAGAGGTAGACCTCCGCGAGCACCTCACGGCAGTCCGTCTCGTGCGGCTCCCCACAGCTCACGTCACACCTCCCGGCCGGCAGCGGCAGCGGTCGAACCCTTCGAGGAGCGGGCCGCACTGAAGCCCCGTTCCGCGGCGTACTGCTCGAGCAGCTTGCGCAGATTACGACGGCCCCGGTGCAGACGCGACATCACGGTGCCGATCGGCGTGCCCATGATGTCGGCGACCTCCTTGTAGGAGAAGCCCTCGACGTCGGTGAGGTAGACGGCGAGCCGGAACTCCTCCGGCAACTGCTGGAGGGCCTCCTTGACGTCGCTGTCCGGCAGCCGGTCCAGAGCCTCGGTCTCCGCCGAGCGCAAACCGCTGGAGGTGTGCGACTCGGCCTCGGCGAGCTGCCAGTCGGTGATCTCCTCGGTCGGCGCCTGGATCGGCTGGCGCTGCCGCTTGCGGTAGGAGTTGATGTAGGTGTTGGTCAGGATCCGGTAGAGCCAGGCCTTCAGGTTGGTGCCCTGCTCGAACTGGTGGAAGGCGGCGTACGCCTTCAGGTACGTCTCCTGGACCAGATCCTCGGCATCCGCCGGGTTGCGCGTCATGCGCAGCCCAGCAGCGTAGAGCTGATCGACGAATGGCATCGCGTCCCGCTCGAAGCGGGCCCTGCGCTCGTCCGTCTTCTCCGTGGTCAACCGCACATCCCCTCGCGTCGGATGCTTTCCCGCCGAGGATACGCGCACGGACCTGCCCACAGATTCACTTCCGGCCGGTGTGCCCGTGCTCACCGCACCCACCCCGCCCGGTCCCGCCGTCGCGGGCCAGTCCGGGCCATCCAGCAGCTGCTTCAGCTGCCGGGCCTCCCGCTCGTCCCGTTCCCGGCTCCGTGTTTCGGTCGGCACCGGCCACCCCCTCGCAGAAAAGTCGTCCGCGGGTAGTAACGCGAGAAGGCGGGTGGGGCATTCCGGCCCGCCCTCCCGTTCCTGGTCCCGGCCCCGGCAACGGCCGGCGCTGGGACCAGGAAGGGCCTGGGAGGATGTGGCCCCGCCCGCCCGAATCGGGCCGGCGGCACCATCGGATGCAACGACCCGCGCCCGGCACCGGACACGGTTCGTCCGGCCGACCGGTCAGCGGGCCGCCCAGCCCTGGGCGCGTAGCCAGTCCCGCACGACGGCTGCCGTGCCGGCCGGATCCCTGCGCATGTCGTGGGTCTCCCCCGGCCGGGTCACCACCTGCACGGCCGGCCCCGGCTCCGGCACTCCGAACGGGTCCCGGTCGCCGTTGACCACCAGCGTCGGCAGCCCGGTGGCCAGTTCGGCGGCCCGGGAGCGCTCCGGGCGCCCGGGCGGGTGCAGCGGAAAGGCCAGCGCGACCACGCCGGCCGCGCCCACCGCGCGGGCTGTCCGGCAGGCCACCCGAGCGCCGCTGGATCGACCGCCGACCAGCAGCGTCGGGACGTCGGGCAGCCGGTCGCGCAACCCGTCGAGCACCGCCGTCCAGGCCTCGTCGAGGTGCCCGGCGGGAGCCGGCGCACGGCGGCCGGCGACCCGGTAGGGCTGGGTCACCCGCACCACCGCCAGACCGGCCGCGACGGCCGCGTCGCGCACCGCGAGCAGGTCGGGCGCGTCCACGCTGCCGCCCGCACCGTGCCCGAGCACCAGCAGGGCGGCGGCCTTCCCGACCGGCAGGTCGGTGTCGATCCGGGCCGGACCACGCGGGGTCCCGATTTCGTCGCTGGGCAGCACCGACCCATTCTGCGCTGCCCCGGCCGGCGGCCGGGACAGGACCGCGCCGGTGGTCAGCTCAGCGGGACCAGGGTGAGCAGGCGGTCCCGTACCGGCGGGCCCGCCTCGTCGACGGCGTCCGGGTCCGGCTCGACCTGGCCGCGCCAGGCCACCAGCATCGCCCGCCGCTCGCGCGGCGTCGTGCCGCCCCACACGCCGTGGCAGTCACCCACGTCCAGCGCCCAGGCCAGGCAGGACCCTTGGACGTCGCAGCTGCGGCACAGCGCGACGGCGGCGTCCGCCGGCTCGTTCGGCGCCGGAAAGAACGTTTCCGGATCAACGCTCTGGCATGTCCCTCTGGTGCGCCACGCGTCATCCTGTCGGCGGTCGTGCAAGGCCCGCAGCAGTCGCGGATCTCGCCGCGCCGCGGCCACCTCGTGCGGGCGGGGCATACGCGCCCGTGTCATCCACCCACCTCCCCCGTGGGACCGGCAAGATCGGTGGATGTCGTCCGCCCCGTGCGAATCGACACCCACTACCGGCGCTGTGTTCTATCGCACTTCCGGACACCGAGACAAGGGCCTGCCGGGAAGATGACTGAACGGCCAGGCGACGAATCACGCGCAACCCCGGCAAATCGGCGCCCGACAATGCGCACGGGCCTTCAGAAGAGGGTCAGCTCCTGCGGCGCCACCGTCGGCGCCAGCGGCACCCGGGCGATCAACTGCGGGCCGTCGTTGCGGACGTCACCCACCGCCGGCCCGACCGGACGGATCTCCAACCCGGCGAGCTGGTCGGCCGCCGGCGGGACGAGCAACCGGTCCGGCTCCTCGGTCGGCCCCAGCCACGACGACCACCGCTCGGGCGGCAGCAGCACCGGCATCCGGTCGTGCACCTCGGCCAGCTCGCCGAGCGCGGCGGTGGTCAGCACGCTGAAGGTGAGCCGGGTGTCGGCCCCGGACCCCCAGACCGACCAGATGCCGGCCAGGGCCAGCACCGAGCCGTCGGTGGGGGTCATGTAGTACGCCTGCCGCCCGCCCTCGGGATCGCGGACCCACTCGTACCAGCCGTCGGCCGGGACCAGGCAGCGGCGGCGGGCGAACGCCCCGGCGTACGCCCGGCTGGTGGCGACCGTCTCCACCCGCGCGTTGATCATCCGGGCCGCGCCGGCGGCCGACCGCGACCAGTGCGGCAGAAGGCCCCAACGGCCGACGCAGAGGCTGCGGTGCCCCTCCGGGGTGACCCGGACCAGCGGCACCGGGTCGGTCGGCGCGACGTTGTGGTCCGGCCCGATCCGGCCGTCGGTGTCGTCGGACGACTCGAACAGCGCGCTCAGCTCGCCGGAGCTTCGGGTCGTCGCGTACCTGCCGCACATGGGCACACGCTAACCCGTCGATGACGCGCCGGCTGTCCCGCCAACCGGGAGTTGGACCGCCGGTCGCCGCCGGTCGCCGGCCGACACGGCAGAATGTAACCGTGGGGAATCTGACCGCGACCCGGCCGCCTCAGCCGTGGACCGCACCAACCGCCTCCGATCCGGTGGCGGCCACGCTGCGCCTGCCCGGGTCCAAGTCGATGACCGCGCGTGCCCTGGTGCTCAGCGCGCTGGCCGCCGGCCCGTCGACGCTGGCCGGGCCGCTGCGCGCCCGGGACACCGAACTCATGGCGGCCGGCCTGCGGGCGATGGGCGCGCACATGTCGATCAGCGACGACGAGCGTTGGCTGGTCCGGCCACACCCGCTGGTCGGCCCGGCGCACGTGGACGTGGGGCTGGCCGGCACGGTGATGCGGTTCGTGCCGCCGGTCGCGGGGCTGGCCGACGGCCGGATCACCTTCGACGGCGACCCGCACGCCCGCACCCGGCCCCTCGGCCCGCTGATCGGCGCGCTGCGCTCGCTGGGCGTCCGGATCGACGTCACCGGCGCCGGCAGCCTGCCACTGACCGTGCTCGGCGCCGGCCGGATCACCGGCGGTGAGGTGGTGATCGACGCGTCCGCGTCCAGCCAACTGGTCTCCGGGCTGCTGCTCGCCGCCCCGCGCTTCGACCGGGGTGTCGTCGTGCGGCACGTCGGCCCGCCGGTGCCGTCCGCGCCGCACCTGCGGATGACGGTGCAGATGCTGCGCGCCGCCGGTGCGGCCGTCGACGACACCACCCCCGACGTGTGGACCGTCGAGCCCGGTCCGCTCACCGGTCGCGGCTGGGAGATCGAGCCGGACCTGTCCGGCGCGGTGCCGTTCTTCGCCGCCGCGCTGGTCACCGGCGGCGAGGTCACCCTCCAGGGGTGGCCCCGCAGCAGCGCCCAGCCGGTCGAACAGCTGCGCTCGCTGCTGCACCGGATGGGCGGCGAGGTCACCCTCTCCACCACCGGGCTGACCGTCCGGGGCTCCGGCGTGGTGCACGGCCTGACCGCCGACCTCTCCGACGTGAGCGAGCTGACCCCGGCGCTGACCGCGCTGGCCATGCTGGCCGACTCGCCGTCGGTCTTCACCGGCATCGGGCACATCCGCGGCCACGAGACCGACCGGCTGACCGCGCTGGCGCGGGAGTTCACCGCGCTCGGCGCCGACATCACCGAGGCGCCGGACGGGCTGGAGATCCGGCCCCGACCGCTGCGCGGCGGGGTGTTCCGCACCTACCACGACCACCGGATGGCACACGCCGCCGCGGTGGCCGGGCTGGCCGTGCCGGGCATCGAGGTCGACGACGTCGGGTGTACCTCCAAGACCATGCCCGAGTTCCCGGCACTATGGTCAGCGATGGTGACCGGCAAGAGCTGACGCGAGAAGAGGACGGGTCCTGGCGACCAGACGGCGGGAGTACGACGAGGACGACGTACGGGTCCGGCCCGGGAAGTCCTCGCGTCCGCGTACGCGTACCCGACCCCTGCACGCCGACGCGGTGGACGGCTTCGTCATCGCCGTCGACCGGGGGCGCTACACCTGTGTGCTGGCCGGGGCCGAGCACGGCGTCGCCGAGGCCGAGCTGCCCACGGTCACCGCCATGCGGGCCCGTGAGCTGGGTCGGAAGTCGGTCGTGGTGGGCGACCGGGTCGGTCTCGTCGGGGACACCTCCGGCGCGGAGGGCGCTCTCGCCCGCATCGTCCGGATCGCCGAGCGCCGCTCGGTGCTGCGCCGCACCGCCGACGACGACGAGACCACCGCCGAGGGCCGGCTGGAGCGGGTGGTGGTTGCCAACGCCGACCAGTTGGTGATCGTCAGCGCGCTGGCCGACCCGCCGCCCCGCACCGGGTTCATCGACCGCTGCCTGGTGGCCGCGTACGACGCGGACGTGGAGCCTTTGCTCTGCCTCACGAAGGCCGATCTGGCCGGCCCGGAGGAGGTGCTGGGTTACTACACCGAGCTGGAGCTGCCGTACGTGCTCAACCGCCCCGACTCCGACCTGGACGCCCTGCGCGCCCTGCTCGCCGGCCGGGTGTCGGTGCTGGTCGGGCACTCCGGGGTGGGCAAGTCGACGCTGGTCAACCGCCTCGTTCCGGACGCCGCCCGGGCGGTCGGCGTGGTCAGCGCGATCGGCCGTGGCCGGCACACCTCGACCAGCGCGGTGGCGCTGCGACTGCCGCCGGTGCCCGGCGTCGACACCGACCCGGGCTGGATCATCGACACCCCGGGGATCCGCAGCTTCGGGCTGGCCCACGTCTCCGCCGACAGCCTGCTGCACGGCTTCCCCGACCTGGTCGAGGGGACCGTCAACTGCCCACCCAACTGTCCGCACACGGCCGACGAGGCCGACTGCGGGCTGGACGCCTGGGTGGCCGCCGGCAAGGCCGACCCGCGCCGGCTGGCCTCGTACCGCCGGTTGCTCGCCTCCCGGGCCGGCGAGGGCGACGCGCGCGGCGAGACCGACCAGCGCGGGCCCGGCGAGGGCGACCGGCGCGGCCCGGACGAGTGAGCCGCCGGGCGTCGGCTAGGTTGCCGGCATGACCGGGTACGCCGATGACCTCGACCTCGCCCACCTGCTCGCCGACCGGGCCGACGCCATCTCCACGGCCCGGTTCCGCGCGCTCGACCTGCGCGTCGAGGCGAAGCCCGATCTGACCCCGGTCTCGGACGCGGACACCGCCGTGGAGCGGGAGATCCGGGCGCTGCTGGCCGAGCACCGGCCGGCCGACGGGCTGCTCGGCGAGGAGTACGGCGACCAGCCGGCCAGCGCACCCGACGGCCGGCGGTGGATCGTCGACCCGATCGACGGCACCAAGAACTTCGTCCGCGGGGTGCCGGTGTGGGCCACCCTGATCGCGCTGTTCGACGGGGACCGGCCGGTCGTCGGCGTGGTCTCCGCCCCGGCGCTGGGCCGACGCTGGTGGGCGAGCCTCGGCGCGGGCGCGTACGCCGGGCCGGGCCCCGCCGCCGGCGAGCGGATCGGGGTCTCCGCCGTGCGGCGGCTCGCCGACGCCAGCTTCTGCTACTCGTCGCTGACCGGCTGGGAGCGCGCCGGGCGGCTCGACGCGATGCTCGACCTGATGCGGACCAGTTGGCGCAGCCGGGCGTACGGCGACTTCTACGGCTACATGCTGTTGGCCGAGGGCGCACTGGACGTGATGGTCGAGCCCGAACTGTCGCTGTGGGACATGGCAGCGCTGGTGCCGATCATCACCGAGGCGGGTGGGACGGTCACGGATCTGGCCGGTCGACCGGCCCCGGCGGGCGCGCCGGGCACCGAGAGCAGCCTGGTGGCCACCAACGGTGTGCTGCACGCCGACATCCTCGCCCGGCTCGATCGACCAGCCGAGCGCTGACCCTCGGCAGCCTCTATCCTCGCCAGGTGGTTTCCTCCGGCTGGTGCTTCCTCGCGGCGATGATCGTCGCGTACGGCGTCGCCAACCTCCTTCAGTCCGTGGCCGCGGCGCGCACCACGGTGCACCACACCTTCGATCCGGGCCTGCTGCTGCGGCTGGCCGGGCACCGGACGTACCTGGTGGGGCTGAGCTGCCAGATCGGCGGCTTCGTGCTCGCCTTTCTGGCCCGGCGTGACCTGCCGCTGTTCCTGGTCCAGGCCAGTGTGGCCGCCGGGCTCGGCGTCACCGCCATCCTCGGCGTGGTGCTGTTGAAGTGGCGGTTGCCGATGGCCGAGGTGGCGCTCCTGGCGCTGCTCTTCGCCGGGATCACCGCGCTGGTGCTGGCCGCCCGGCCGGCGCCGTCGAAGCAGCTCGGCACCGCCGGTTCGGTCGCCCTGCTGGTGGCGCTCGGCGTGATCGCGGTGCTCGGCTTCTTCGCCGTCCGGTTACAGGGGTCGCCCGGTTCGGTGGCCCTCGGCTCGCTGGCCGGGCTGGCGTTCTCCTCGGCCGCGGTGGCCGCCCGGCCGCTCGCCTCCGCGCCGTCCGCCGAGGCGTTCCTCGCCGACCCGCTGTTCTACCTGCTCATCGTCCACTCGATCGTCGGTCAGCTGCTGCTCGGCCTGGCCATGCAGCGCGGCTCCACCACCGCCGCGGTCGCCGCGATGGACGCCGCCGGGGCGGTGCCGGCGGCGATCGTCGGCCTGCTGCTGCTGAACGACAAGATCTGGCCGGGTCGGGAGTGGCTGGCCGCGGTCGGCTTCCTGGTCACCCTCGCCTCGGTGATCGGGCTGACGCGGTACGCGGAGCCGCAGCACCACCACGCGAAGGCACGCCACCGCGACCGCGCCATGGTGGGCGTCGGTCAACCCGGCTGACCGACACCCACCCGCGCCGCGCCCCGCTCAGGCCTCGACCGGCTTGCGGCGGCTCACCACGCGCTCGTAGAGGCGCTCCAGCGCACCAGCGGTCCGTTCCCACGTGTAGCTGCTCCGGACCCGATCCACCGCGGCGTGGCCGTACGCGAACCGCCCGGCGTTGTCGGCGAGCAGCCGGCGCAGCGAGACCCCGAGGGTCCGTACGTCGCCGGGCGGCACCAGCCGGCCGGTGACCTCGTCGACGACGGCATCGGCCAGCCCACCCATCGCGTAGCCGACCACCGGCACCCCGCAGGCCATCGCCTCGAGCGAGACCCGCCCCGCCGACGAGTAGTGCGGCGTGCAGGCCACCACGTCCGCCGACCGGTACCAGGTGGCCATCTGGTCGTGCGGCACGCCGCCGACGAGTCGTACCTGATCGGCCACCCCGACCTGTTCGGCCAGCTCGCGCAGCCGGCGCGCCTCCGTGTGGTTGGTCAGCTGGTCGACCAGCGGCCCGCCGGCGATCACCAGCTCGGCGTCGCCGACCAGGCGCATCGCCCGGATCAGGTCCTCCTGGCCGTGGCCCGGGGAGAGCCCGCCGACGGAGAGGATCCGCGCCCGCTGCTCGCGCGGCGCCGCCTCACCGTCGGGGTGGAAATGCTCGGTGTCCACCCCCGCCGGCACCATCGCCACCGAGCTGCGTTGCAGGCCCATCCGGGTCAGCTCGTCCACCTCGTCGTTCGACTGGGCGACCGCGATGTCCACCGCCCGGGTCAGCGCGCGTTCCAGCGGGATCCGCTCCCCCGGCCCGTCGTACCGGCCGCCCAGGTGGCGCAACTGCTCGACGCCGAGCGAGTGGAAGGTCTGCACCACCGGGATGTCGGTCTCCCGGACCGCGTGCGCGGCGGCCAGGCCGCCGATCCAGTAGTGCCCGTGCACCACCTCGGGCCGCCAGGCGCCGGCCCACTCGTCGGTCAGCCAGCGGCCGAACTCCGTCACGTGTGGGATCAGCCCGGCGGTGGGCAGTGGCGTGGGCGGCCCGGCGGGCACCCGATGCACCTGATAGCCGTCGACGTCCACCGTCGCCGGCAGCCCCGGGTCGTCCCGGCGCTCGTAGAGCCGGACGTCGTGGCCTCGGCCGGCCAGCTCCGCGGCGACCCGCGCGATGTGCTGTTGGGTACCGACCGGCGGGCCGTCGGCATGCCGGTACGAGCTGGTGTGCGCGCAGACGAGGCCGACGCGCATGGGTCACCTCCCTGCGATCTTTCCTCGGCGGTGTCCTCCCGGTCAGAGCGTCCCATTAACCGGGTGACCGGGAGCCGAAACCTGGCAGATCAGGAACAGTCAGCGCAGGTGCCACCGACACTTGCGCCACGACAATCACCAGAGCCCCGGCACGGCTGCCGGGCGGGGCGATTCCCGCGTTGATCGACCACCGCCCGGTGGTATGACCAGGCCGCACCGCGGGTACCGCTCAGGTATGCCGCTGACCCGCAGCCTCGACGATTCGACCGTGGTGATCACCGGCGCCTCCAGCGGGATCGGCACGGCCACCGCGTACGCGCTGGCCCGCCGGGGCGCCGCCGTCGTACTGGCCGCCCGCAGTGAGCCGGCGCTGCGGCAGGTCGCACAACATTGCCGGGAGCTGGGCGGCCGGGCGCTGGCCGTACCGACCGACGTGACCGACCTGGAGTCGGTGCAGCGGCTGGCCGACCGGGCGGCGACCGAGTTCGGGCGGATCGACGCGTGGGTGAACAACGCCGCGGTCGGTGCCGTGGGCCTTTTCGACGAGATCCCGGTCGCCGAGTTCCGCCGGGTGGTGGAGGTGAACCTGCTCGGGGCGGTGCACGGCATCAAGGCCGCGCTGCCGCACCTCGGCGCCGCCGGCGGAGGTGTGCTGGTCAACAACGCCTCCGTGCTGGCCGAGGTGGCGATGCCGTACCAGTCGGCGTACAACGCCACCAAACACGGCATCCGGGGGCTCGCCGACACGGTCCGGCAGGAACTGCGGGTCACCGGCCGGGGGCAGATCTCCATCTGCACCGTGCTGCCGGCAACCATGGACACCCCGTTCTTCCGGCACGCGGCCAACCACAGCGGACGTCAACTGGTGCCACCACCGCCGGTGTACCCGCCGGAGCTGGTCGCCGAGACCATCGTCCGGCTGCTGCGCCGGCCCCGCCGCGAGGCGTACGCCGGCGGCGCCGCCCGGCTGATCGGCCTCCAGTGGAGGCTGGCGCCGGCGCTGATGGAGCGCACCCTCGGCTGGTACGCCCACCGGACCCAGTTCGGCCCCGGCGCCCGGATGGACAGCAGCGGCAACGTGTTCCACGCCGACGCCGAGGGTCGCCGGAACGGTGGCTGGCACGGCCGGCGGCGGCATCTGGTGCGAGTCACCGCCGCGTTCGGGCTCGCCGCCGCCGGCACCGCGGTCGGCACGATGGCGGCGATCACCCGCCGGTCCCGGTTGGCCCGCTGATGGCGGGCATCGACCGCCCGGATGCGACCGCCGTCACCCGGGAGCACAATGGGGCGATCATGCCGACCGACGCGCGTTGTCTGGTGGAGATCGACGAGCCGACCGGGGTGGTCCGGCTGACCGGTGTGCTCGACGCCGCCGGCGCCGACACGGTCCGGGCCGCGCTGCTGGCCCAACTCTGCGACCGGCCCGGCCCGGTGGTGGCCGACGTGACCGGGTTGCGGGTCGCCGACCAGGTGGGGCGAGGCCTCTTCGCCGAGGTTCGCCGCGAGGTCGCCGACTGGCCCGCCGCGGACCTGCTGCTCTGCGACCCGGCGGTCCCCGGACCCGGTCCGGACGCCGCACTCGCCGGCGTACCGGCCTGGCCCACCCTGGACGACGCGCTCGCCGCGGCGCCGCTGGCGGCGGTCCTCACGGCCGAGCTGGCTCCGACCGTCGGCGCCGCCCGGCAGGCCCGTGAGCTGGTCACCACCGGCTGCCGGCACTGGGACGTGCGGACTCTGGCCGATGCGGCGAGCATCGCGATCACCGAGATGGTCAACAACGTGGTGGCGCACGCCCACACCTCGATGACCATCCGGCTGGCTCCCCAGGCCGGCACCCTGCGCGTGGCGGTTCGCGACCACTCCCACCTCCGCCCCGCGTTCGTCGGGCTGGCCCCACCGACCCGGGCCGGTGGGCGCGGCCTGCTGCTGATCGACACGGTGGCCCGCCGGTGGGGCACCAGCCCGGTACCGGACGGCAAGGTCGTCTGGTGCGTGCTGCATCCCGAGGACGAAACCGACCCCCCCGACTGACGGGCCGTTCCCGCCCTGGTGTCCGGCTCAGCACCACACGGCCGGCGGCCGCCGGTTACGGCGGCAGGGCAGCGGGTAGTGATCAGACATGCGCGACAACGAGTACCCGACCCCCGTATCCGACACCGAGGCGGAGGGGCTGCCCGACACCGCCGACGACGACTCGACCGCCAACGACGACGTGCTCACCGGGCGCGAGGCGGATGGCCCCGAGCCGGCGCAGCTGCCCGGCGACCGGACCCCGGTGGCGGTGGACCGGTTCGGGACCACCGCCGAGGAGCAGCTCGACGGTGAGTCGTTGGACTACAAGCTCCAGCGGGAGAGCTTCGAACGCCCGGTGGACGACCCGCTGGCCGGCCCGGTCGACCCGAAGATCGCATTTGAGGCGGACAACGAGGCGGCCGCGGCGGAGGCCCAACTCGACGCCGACGTGATGGACCCCGGTCCGACGTCGGACCCGAACTCGCCGGTCTCCCTCTACGACCACGGTCAGCTCGGCACCGTGGCCGACGCCACAGTGGGCCGACTGGTGGAACCGGACGAGGGGGCGCACACCGACCAGGAGACCGACTCCGTGGCGTACGACGCCGGTTCGGCCGGCGGCGGTGCGACCGCCGAGGAACTGGCCATCCACGAGACGGAACCGCCGCGCTCGGTCTGACCGGGGTCAGTCGTCCAGGCCCCGCTCGATGGCGTACCGGGTCAGCTCGACCCGGTTGTGCAGTTGCAGCTTGCCCAGGGTGTTCTGCACGTGGTTCTGCACCGTACGGTGCGACAACCCGAGCCGCTGGGCGATCTGCTTGTACGACATCCCCTTGGCCACCAGGCGCAGCACCTCCGTCTCCCGGTCGGTGAGGCGCGGCGTCCCGGACTCCGCGCCGCCGGCCGACCCGGCGTCCGACGCCGGCCCGGCGGCCAGCCGGCGGTACTCGCCGAGGACCAGCCCGGCCAGGCCGGGAGTGAACACCGGATCGCCGGCCGCCGTGCGGCGCACCGCGTCGAGGAACTCGGCCGGCGCGGTCGACTTCACGAGGTACCCGGTGGCCCCCGCCTTGACCGCGTCCAGCACGCTCTGCTGCTCGCCGCTGGCGCTGAGCATCAACACCCGCACGTCGGGCAGCGCCGCGCGCAGCCCCCGGACCACCTCGACGCCGGAGATGTCCGGTAGTTGCAGGTCGAGGACGACCACGTCCGGTCGGGCGGCGGGGGCCACCCGGATCGCCTGCCGCCCCTCGCCGCTGGTGGCCACCACCAGGAACCCGGCCTCGGTCAGGTCACGGGCCACGCCCTCGCGCCACATCGGATGGTCGTCGACGACCATCACCCGCACCGGGGTCACGGCCGCGCCCTCGGCACGGTCAGCTCGATCTCGGTGCCGGCCTCGGGCGCCGACACGATCCGGACGGTTCCGCCCAGGTCGGCCATCCGGCCCCGAATCGACTGGGTCACGCCGAGCCGCCCCTGGGCGGCCGCCTCCGCCAGCCGGCCGTCCGGGATGCCCGGCCCCTCGTCACGGATCGACACGGTCACGGTCGCCCCCTCGTCCTCGATCAGCACCCAGGCCCGCCCGTCGGCGTGCCGCCCCACGTTGTCCAGCGCCGCGCCGGTCGCGGCGGCCAGTTCCCCCGCCACGCGCCGGGGCAGCGGCACCGGGGTGGCCGGCGCCGAGAGCGACACCGCCGGTGAGGCGTACCGGCCGAGCAGCGCCCGGAGATCCACCGTGCCGGCCGCATCCGGGGTGGTGGCGCCGGTCGGGGCGGCGCCCGCGATCAGCGCGCGCAGGGCGGCCTCCTGCTCGCCGGCCAGGCGGGCCAGCTCGCCGGCCTCGCCGGGCAGTTCGGCGCCGCGCCGCTGCACCAGTGCCAGCACCTGGAGAACCGAGTCGTGGATGCCCCGGGCCAGCCGCTCCCGCTCCCGGGTGGCCGCCTCCAGCTCCACCGCGCGTTGCAGCCGCTCCTCGGCGGTCGCCGCGAGCCGGGCCACGTGCCCGACCACCACCCCGGCGAGCAGCATCAGGATCACCCCGGTGAACGAGGACTGGCCGATCCGCTCCCGGGTGGCCAGGTCCGCGGCGGCGACCAGCAGCGCGGCCAGGGTGCCCCGGCGCCGCCCGCCGGAGACGGCCCAGGCCAGGACCGGACCCGCCATCCAGGCCACCCCCAGGGTGGGCACGCCGGCGGCGAGCGCCGCCCGGCCGACGACCCACGGGGTGGCCAGCACGATGGCCATCACCACCGCCAGGTCGGCCAGCAGCAGCGGCCAGCGCCGCCAGGCCGGGCGGGCGTAGCCGATCGCGGTCACCACCGTCCAGGCGATCATCACCAGGACCAGGGCCGCGACGGCGAGGGGATGGGCGTACCGGTCGGCGTCGCGTACGGCGAGCCCGAGGACGTACGCCAGGGAGGCGAACCGGAACACCGCGAGCGCCCGCCAGAGCGGCACCTCGAATCCACCCGACGGCGACGGCATGGCGGTCAGGATGCCACAGCCGGACCAGCCGGACCGCCGGCAGCGAGTGCGGTTCGGGAAACCCTGACGTACGGTGGAAAAGCCGCGAAATTCTCCGAGATCCGCCGCGGGACGGGGCCATGACGAACGCAGATCCGCACGCACCGCGTACGGTTGTGCCCATCGAACCTGCGCTCCTGATCGCCGAGGCCTTCGACAAGGCCGAGGTGACCGAGATCCGACACTCGGTCACCTCCTGCGCGAACGCCTGCGGGCTGATCGGCCAACGGCTGGACGACTTCGTTCTGGCGGTCAACGAGCTGATCACCAACGCCGTACGACACGGCGGCGGGCGAGGATGGCTGCGGCTCTGGCAGGAGCCGGGGGTCCTGGTCTGCGAGGTCGCCGACCACGGGCACGGGATCAGCGCGCAGCGGCTGGGCGACCGCCGCCGGCCGGCCCCGGACACCGCCGGCGGCTGGGGCCTCTGGCTGGCCCGTGAGCTGACCGACGCCATGGAGGTCGCCACCGGCACCGCCGGCACCACCGTCCGCATCACCGCGGTCCTCACCGTCCGCGACCACACCCCGAACTGACCCCCGCCCACTCGCCGGGTCAGGCGAAGAGCGCGGAGACCGATTCGCCGTTGTGGATCCGGCGCATCGCCTCGGCCAGAGCCGGGGCCACCGAGAGGACCTGAAGTTTCGGGACCCGCTTGGCCGTCGGGATGGGCACCGTGTTGGTGCAGACGATCTCCAGTACGCCGTCCTGGTCGCTCAGTCGCCGCAGCGCGTCGCCTGAGAAGAGGCCGTGCGTGCAGGCCAGCCGGATGGAGCGGACCTTCAGGCCACGCAGGTGCTCCATCAGCTCGACGACCGTGCTGCCCTTGGCGATCTCGTCGTCCAGGACGATGACGTCCCGGTCGGCCACCTCACCGATCACCGCGCTGATCTTGACCAGGTCGTCGCTGAACCGCTGCTTCGCCCCCGCCGCGACCGGCGTGTCGAGCAGCCGGGCGAAGGCCGCCGCCTCCTTGGCGTTACCCAGGTCGGGCGAGACGACCACGGTGTTGCTGAGGTCGTAGCGCCGGAAGTGGGTGGCCAGCTCGCGCAGAGCGTGCAGGTGATCCACCGGGACGCTGAAGAAGCCGTGCACCTGGGGCGAGTGCAGGGTCATCGCGAGCACCCGGTCGGCGCCGGCCGAGGTGAGCAGGTCGGCGACGAGCCGGGCGCCGATCGAGATCCGCGGCGCGTCCTTCTTGTCCGAGCGGGCGTACGCGTAGTGCGGCAGCACCACCGTGATCCGGCCGGCGGACGCGCCCCGGGCGGCGTCGATCATCAGCAGCAGCTCGACGAGGTGCTCCTGCACCGGCGGCACCAGCGGCTGGATCAGAAAGACGTCCCGCTCCCGGCAGTTGGCCTGCAGTTGCACTTCCAGGCAGTCGTTGGCGAACCGGGAGACCCGCACCGGGTGCAGCGGCACCCCCAGGTGAGCGCAGATCTCGGCGGCGAGGTCGGGATGGGCGGTTCCACTGAAAACGGCGATGTCACGCACGTTCGCACATCGTAGGCGAACCGGTCGGGCTTGGACGGCGGCAGCCCGCAACCGACCGTGACGCCGGTCGCACCGCGCGGCGGGTCCGGGTACCGTGCTGCCGTGACCCCCCAGTACGTCGCCGCCATCGATCAGGGCACCACCTCCTCGCGGTGCATCGTCTTCGACCGGGCCGGGGAGATCGTCGCCGTGGCCCAGCGCGAGCACCGGCAGATCTTTCCCCGGCCCGGCTGGGTGGAACATGACGCCGAGGAGATCTGGGACAACGTCCAGCAGGTGGTCTCCGAGGCGTTGCGCGCGGCCGGCACCGACACGGCCGGGCTGTCCGCGGTCGGCATCACCAACCAGCGGGAGACGACCCTGGTCTGGGACCGGGTCACCGGCCGCCCGGTGGCCAACGCGGTGGTCTGGCAGGACACCCGGACCGGGCCGCTGCTGCGCGAGCTGGCTTCGTTGTACGGCGAGGAGTGGTTCCGGACCCGCACCGGCCTGCCGCTGGCCACCTACTTCGCCGGCCCGAAGCTGCGCTGGCTGCTGGACGAGGTGGACGGCCTGCGTGAGCGCGCCGAGCGCGGCGAGGTGCTCTTCGGCACCATGGACAGCTGGCTGATCTGGAAATTGACCGGCAAGCACGTCACCGACGTGACCAACGCCAGCCGGACGATGCTGATGGACCTCGCCACCCTGGCCTGGGCCCCGGAGCTGCTGGACGCGATGGGCGTGCCGGCGGCCATGCTGCCGGAGATTCGCAGCTCCGCCGAGGTGTACGGCACCGCCACCGGAGTGCTGGCCGGAGTGCCGGTGGCCAGTGCGCTCGGCGACCAGCAGGCCGCCCTGTTCGGCCAGACCTGCTTCCAGCCGGGTGAGGCGAAGTGCACCTACGGCACCGGCAGCTTCCTGCTGCTCAACACCGGGGCCAGCCCGGTCCCGTCGACGCACGGCCTGCTCACCACGGTCGCCTACCGGATCGACGGGCAGCCGGCGGCGTACGCGCTGGAGGGCGCCATCGCGGTCACCGGGTCGCTGGTGCAGTGGCTCCGGGACAACCTCGGGTTGATCTCGACCGCTCCGGAGGTGGAGGAGCTTGCTCGCACCGTCGACGACAACGGCGGCTGCTACGTGGTGCCGGCGTTCTCCGGGCTCTTCGCCCCGCACTGGCGCAGCGACGCACGCGGCGTGATCGCCGGCCTGACCGGCTACATCACCAAGGGGCACCTGGCGCGGGCGGTGCTGGAGGCGTCGGCGTGGCAGACCCGCGAGGTGGTGGACGCGATGAACGCCGACTCCGACGTGGCGCTGCGCCGGCTCCGGGTGGATGGCGGCATGACGGCGAACCGGCTGCTCATGCAGTTCCTCGCCGACGTGCTCGACGTTCCGGTGGTCCGCTCGCGGATCACCGAGACCACCTGCCTTGGCGCCGCGTACGCGGCCGGTCTCGCGGTCGGTTTCTGGCCGGACCTGGCCACCCTGCGCGAGCAGTGGCGCTCGGACGCGCAGTGGGAGCCGGCCATGGCCTCCGAGCTGCGGGACCGGGAGCTGCACAACTGGCGCAAGGCCGTGCGGCGCACCCTCGACTGGGTGGAGTGAGCCGGGGCAGCGAGGACGGCGGGCGGAGCACACCGGTTCCGCCGTCCGCACGGTGACCCGCTCAGCTCCAGCGGTTGCCGGTGATCTTCTCGTAGACCTCGACGTAGCGGGCCCGGGTCGCCTCGACCACCTCGGCCGGCATGTCCGGCGCCGGGCCCTGCTTGTCCCAGCCGCTGCCGGTGGCCCAGTCCCGCACGTACTGCTTGTCGTAGGAGAACTGCACCCGCCCGGGCTGGTACGACTCGGCCGGCCAGAACCGGGACGAGTCGGAGGTGAGCAGCTCGTCGGCGAGGACCAGGGTGCCGTCCGGCGCCCAACCCAGCTCGATCTTGGTGTCGGCGACCAGGATGCCCCGGTCGGCGGCCAGCTCCGCCCCGTGCCGGTAGATGTCGATGGTGATCTGCCGCAGCCGCTCGGCCGTGGCCTGGCCCACCTTGTCCACCACGTCGGCGAACGTGATCGGCTCGTCGTGCTCGCCCACCGGCGCCTTGCTCGACGGCGTGAAGATCGGCTCAGGCAGGATCGACGCCTCGCCGAGGCCCCGGGGCAGCGGCACGCCGGAGACGGCGCCGGTGCGCTCGTACTCCCGCAGGCCGCCGCCGGTGAGGTAACCCCGGGCGACGCACTCGACCGGGACCATGTCCAGCCGCTGGCAGCGGATCGCCCGCCCGGCGAACTCCGCCGGCACGTCGGTGGCCGAGATGACGTGATTCGGCACGAGGTCGCCGAGTTGCTCGAACCACCACAGCGAGAGCGCGGTGAGCAGGCGACCCTTGTCCGGAATCGGCGTCGGCAACGCGACGTCGTAGATCGAGATCCGGTCCGAGGCGACCAGGATCAGGTCGTCGCCGTCGGCGTAGAGGTCCCGGACCTTGCCCGAGTGCAGAAGTTCCACGCGCCCTAGTACACCACGCGGCACCGGGGCGCCCGCTTCGACCACCCACGCCGCCGTTGCGGGCAGGGGTGCCCGGACGGACGTTGACACCTTCCCGCGCCGCCTGCGTGAATGGTCCGACCGCCGCCACCCGCAGGTGCCAGGAGACCCCGTGCCCGCTGTTCGACCCCCGATCGACCGCCTCGGTGCCGACCCCGGCCGGCGCAGAGTCCTGGGCGCGCTGCTCGGTGCTCCCCTGCTGGCCGTCGGCGGGCTCGCCGGGTGCACCGACGGCCCCGCCGCATCGACCGACGAGGGACCGGTCGAGCTGTCGGTCTTCTGGTGGGGCGGGACGAAGCGGGCCGAGCTGACCGAGAAGGCGCTACGGCTCTACTCGGAACGCAACCCCCGGGTCACCTTCCGGGTGACCTGGCAGGGCGCCGACGGCTACTACGACCGGCTGGCCACCCAGGCGGCCGGCGGCAACGTGCCGGACCTGATCCAGCTCGACGACGCCGTGCTGACCGAGTACGCCCACCGCCAGATCGTCCTCGACCTCAGCGAGCGGGTCGCCGATCACCGGTTGGACCTGCGCGGCCTGCCGGAGAGCCTGATCCGCTACGGCACGGTCGACGGGCGGACGATGGCGGTGGCCGGTGGGCAGACCCTCGCGGCGGTGGTCTTCAACCGGGACCTGCTGCGGGAGCTGCGGGTGCCGGAGCCACGCGGCGGGATGTCCTGGGTGGACTACATCGCCTGGGCGGAGCAGGTCACCGAGGCCAGCGACGGCCGGGTGGCCGGCACCATGGACCCGTCCGGCGACTACCGCGCACTCTGGCTCTGGTTGCGGGCGCAGGGCGGCGAGCTCTACCGGGGGCGCCAGCTCGGCTTCGGCGCGGATGAGCTGATCGGCTGGTTCGAGCTGTGGCAGCGCGCCCGGAGCCGACGGGCCACGCCGGGCGCGGCACTGGTCGAGCAGGCCGACAGCGGGGAACCGGCCCGGCAACTGGTGGTCAGTGGGTTGACCGCCGCGTCCTTCGCCTGGTCCCACCAGCTACCGGAGCTGCAACGGCTCACGGAGTCCGAGCTGGGCGTCATCGGCTTCCCCGGCCCGCCGGGCTCGCAGTGGGCGCGGGCGTCGATGTACTGGGCGGGTTTCCGCGGCACCCGCCACCCGGACACCGTCGTCGACGTGATCAACTTTTTGACCACGAACGGCGAGGCCGGCGCGGTCCTCGGTCACGAACGCGGCCTCAACGCCAGCGTCCCCGTCCGCCGCTACACCGAGGGCAGCATCACCGACCCGGCGCAGCAACGGGCCGCCGCGTTCAACGCCAGCATCGCCGAACAGCTCGGGCCGGCGCCGGCGCCGCCGCCGAAGGGTCACGCCAAGGTACGTACCCTGCTCGTCGCCGCCGCCGAGAGCATCCGCTCCGGGCGCGCCGGCACCCGCGCGGCCACCTCCCGTTTTATCGCCCAGGCGAACGCGGCCCTCGCGGCGTGACCACCGGCGGCGGCCGAGTGCCCGCCGCCGGTGGCTGACAGCCGCCGACGGCCGGGCAGGACGGCAGCGAGCGGGTCAGCGCGGCGGGCCGCCCCGGCGGTTGCGCGTCAGCCGCAGCACCAGGAACACGATGATCGCCACCACCACGAGGCAGCAGAGCAGGCCGAGGAAGCCGAAGCCGCCGCCGCGGCCCCGCCGCCGGGCGGCTTCCACCACCAGCTCGCCGGTGCCGGTGGACGCCCAGGCCGCGACGGGCACGAACACCGACAGCACGACCACACCGAGGACCGCGCTGAGCCGGCCCCACCACTTGCCGAATGAAGACATGTCCCCATCCTCGCCGAAGGGCGCAACCTCGGCACGTCGGTCCACGCCGAACCATCGAACGAAGATCCGGCGGATTTCCGCCGGCCGCGCGGATCGCACCGGCAGGGAATCGAAAAGCCCGGCCCCCACGATCCGGGGCCGGGCTTCGACGTGCACCTGCGGTGGTAGCGGGGACAGGATTTGAACCTGCGACCTCTGGGTTATGAGCCCAGCGAGCTACCGAGCTGCTCCACCCCGCGTCGACTGGTTAACCCTAACCCATGCGCCCCGACGATGATCAGCGGGGTCGCCACGACCGTCAGCCCGCTGCCGACACGAGCCCCACAACGTCGACAGCCCGCCTCCGGCGAACCGGAAACGGGCTGTCGAGCTGGTGTTTCTCTCGTAGCGGGGACAGGATTTGAACCTGCGACCTCTGGGTTATGAGCCCAGCGAGCTACCGAGCTGCTCCACCCCGCGTCGGCTCGATAACCGTAGCGCACCGACCCGGGGCACCGCAAAGCGACCCTGATACCGCTGCCGTCGGCCAGCGCCGACCTGGGCCACGGTCAGTCGAGCCAGTCCTCGATGGCCGCGACCGCCCGCCGGCTGTCGGCATCGACCTGGGCGCGCTCGGCGGAGGTGTTCTCCCAGCCCTGCTCCCAGAGCACCGTCACGACGTCGCCGATCCGCACCACCCGGACCAACCGGACCTCGTCCGTACCCGGCTCACCTCTGCCCTCCGGGTACGCCGCCCGCATCTCGAACAGCACCGACTCGTCCCCGTACCGGCCCGGGTCCAGCAGCCGCTGCCGCCACGTCCTCGCGCCGTCGTCGGGCAACTCCTGCTCGGGGCAGGCGCGGACAGCCTTCCGCAGCTCTCGCAGCGCGTCGTCGGCACGACCGGTCCGGTAGATGGTGATGGTGTGCCGGTAGCTGCCGGCCGGCACGTACCCCTGCGGGGTTCCCGACTGCTTGTAGGCCAGGTATCGGCCGCGGCGCTGCACCACGGCGGACTCGCTCGGGTAGCGGGCCGCGCAGAGCGCCGGCAGCGGAGGCCCTTCGATCCGCGATTCCAGGCCCGTCCGGTTCGCGGACGCCAGGACGAAGAAGGCACGGTCCGGGATCGAGGTTGGCGGGCGTGGGGTCGCCGCACCCGTCGTGGCAGCCGGCGGTGTGCCGCTCGGCGTGCCACGCGGCGAAGACGGTGGCGACGCGGACGGGGACGTTGAGGGAGTCGGAGTCGACGTGGTCGGCACCGGGCCGGGGGTGTCGGCGGGAGGCGGCAGCGGTGTGGTGCCGTCCGCCGCCAGCACCAGCCGGCCACCGACGGCCACCCCGCCGAGCAGCACCGCCACCGCGAGCGCGGTGCCGACGACCCGAACGCGGGCCTGCCGGTCGGCGCGCCGGCGAACCAGTGCGGGGGGAGCAAGCTCCTGGTCGTCGACAGCGGCGCCGAGCGACCGGTACAGGTCGGGAAGTTCAGCTGACATCGTTCACCCCCAGCTTCACGGTGGAGAGGTCGGGCAGCAGCGCGGCCAGCCGGGACCGGCCGCGAGACAGCCAGGACTTCACGGTGCCGACCGGCACGTCGGTCTCCCGGGCGATGTCCTCCACCGACATGTCGAAGAGATAGTGCAGGGCCAGCGCCTGCCGCTGGGCGGTCGGCAACTGGCGGAGGGCGCGAACCAGCAGAACCCCGTCCTCGCTCGGCGCCGGGGTGTCCGGCGGGGGTCCGGTTCGGCTCAGCGCCGCCCGCCACCGGTGCAGACGCCGCCAGCGGTCCGTCGCGAGCCGGGCCACCACCAGCCGCAGCCACGCCTCGGGCGCCGGGTGCGCCGACAGCCGCCCCCACTGCCGCCAGGCCCGGGCGAACGCCTCCTGCACCAGATCCTGCGCCTCGGTGTGGTCGCCGGTGACCGCGTAGCCGTACCGCAACAACCGCCGGGCGGTGCCGCGGTACAACTCGTCGAAACTCTGTGCGTCCCTCATCGGTGGATTCCCCTCGTCCGCACCCCGTTGCAGAGAGGACGACGGACCGGTGCCGCAGGTTGCGGACCAGCCGGCCGCAATGTGTCGGGGAGGCGACAGACGGACACGGCGGAGCCCCCGGCGTCAGGACCAGATGCGATCCGACGACGAGGGCTCCGAGACGTACTCCCCGAAGGGGCCGGTCAGCCGCCCGCGCTGGCGGTCGGGCCGACGGTCGGCGGCGGAGCGCTGCCGCTCGGCGACGGGCTGCCGCTGGGCGCCGTGGGCGGGTTGGCCACCTGCTGCGCCTGCTGGAAAGCGGTGAGCGCCTCGTCCAGCGCCTTGAGCGCGCGGCCGTACCGCTCGAAGTCGCCGGAGGTCTGGGCGGCCCGGACCTCGGTGATGGCGGTCTGCACCCGGTTCGCCGCGGCGGCCAGCTCACCGGTCAGCGGCGGAGTGCCGTCGCCGGTGGTCGGCGGCGGCGGCGGTGGGTTGCCCCCGGTGGTCGGAGGCGGCGGCGCGCCCTGCCCGGCCCTCTTGCCCTGCTCGACCAGCTGCTTGATGCCGTCGTTGATGTTGTCGGCGAGCGCCACGAAGGAGCCGCCGTCGCCGTACGAGAGCAGCACCTTCTGCAGCAGCGGGTACGCGTCCTGCTGGTTGCTCTTCACGTAGACCGGCTCGACGTAGAGCATGCCGTCGGCGAACGGCAGCGAGAGCAGGTTGCCGTACTGCACCTGCGCCTGGTTGCTGGAGAGCAGGTTGAGCTGCTGGCGGATGTTGGCGTTGTTGGTCATTTGCTGGTGCACCTGCACCGGGCCGGAGACCCGTGTCTGGTCCGGCAGCTCCAGCACCTCCAGCCGGGGCTGCCCCTCGACGTACGACCCGGAGATCAGCGCGGCGAGGTTCTGCCGGCCGTTCGGGGTGACCGCGGAGGTGAGCTGGAACCGCGGGCTCTCCTGACCGGGGAACTGGGTGAACAGGTAGTACGGGGGCTGCTTCTGGCCGCTGTCCGGAGCGTCCGGCACGTTGGGCACCTGCCAGAAGTCCTGTGCCGAGTAGAAGTCACCCGGGTTGGTCACGTGGAACTTCGTCAGCAGGTTGCGCTGCACCTTGAACATGTCCGCCGGGTAGCGCAGGTGCTCGGTCAGCTCGACCGGGATCTCCTCCTTCGGGAGCACCAGGTCACCGCCGAACGCCTTGTTCCACGCCTTGAGCACCGGGTCCGTGTCGTCGTACTCGTAGAGCTTCACGGTGCCGTCGTACGCGTCGACGGTGGCCTTCACCGAGTTGCGCATGTAGTTGACGTTCTCCCGGGCCAGCTGGAAGGTGCCCCGGTTCGTCAGCTCGTCGGTGGTCTCGGTCTGGAGGTTGACCCGCTCCGCGTACGGGTAGGTCGCCGCCGTCGTGTAGCCGTCGACGATCCACTGCACCCGACCGTCGACCACCGCCGGGTACGGGTCGCCGTCCAGGGTCAGGAACGGCGCGACCTTCTCCACCCGGTCCCGCGGGTTGCGCACGTAGAGCAGCTTGGAGTCCTTGTTGACCGCCTCGGAGAGCAGGAAGTTCGACTCCTGCTCCTTGATGGCGTACAGCAGCCGCCGGGCGAAGGAGCCGATCTCCACGCCGCCCTCACCGGTGTAGGTGTAGGACTCGCCGCCACCCTCACCGACCGGCCGGTCGAACTCGGCCTTCTTGTTCGGGTCGGACTGGCCGACGATCGCGTAGTCGTCGGCCGCCATCCGCTCGCCGTAGTAGATCCGCGGCTGCTTCGCCGGGATCTGCTCGGTCTGCGAGGAGCAGGCCTCCTGGGTCCGCTCGCCGAGGAAGCCGGAGACGAAGAACGGCTGCCCGCCGCACACCACCTGGTTCGCCGGGGCGGCCACCAGCCCGTACCCGTGGGTGTAGACGGTGTGCCGGTTGATCCAGGTGTTCTGCTGGTCGGTCAGCTCGCCGTAGTTGATCTCCCGGACGCCGACCACGTAGTCGGAGATCTTGCCGTTCACCCCGTACCGGTCGATGTCCAGCTTGGGGCCGAAGTCGTAGAAGCCGCGCACCTGCTGGAGCTGGGTGTACGTCTCGCTGACCAGCTGCGGGTCGAGCAGCCGCACGTTCGACACCACCGAGGTGTCGGTGGCCAGGTTGGCCGGCGGGGTGAGGTTGTTCGCCGCGTACGGCGTCGTCTCGGTGGCCGCCAGCCCGAACGCCGCCCGGGTCGCGTCGATGCTGCGCTGGATGTACGGCGCCTCCTTGTCCTTGGCGCTCGGCTTGACCTCGAAGGTCTGCACCGCCCAGGGGTAGATGCCGCCGATGGCCACCGCGGACACACCCAGCAGGGCGAGTGAGATCCCCGGCCAGACCAGGTTCCGCATCCAGGCGTTGGAGAACACGATGATCGCGATCGCCACCACGATCGAGATGTAGGCCAGGATCTCCTTCGCCGGCAGCAGCGCGTTGACGTCGGCGTAGCCGGCACCGTACAGCTTGGCGCCCTCGTTGTACTCCAGCAGCATCGCCCGCCGGTCCAGCACGTACGCGACAGACTTGAGCAGCACGAAGACCGCGACGAGGCTGCTCAGGTGGGCCCGGGCCGCGTTGCTCATCCGGTCCCCGACGCCCTGGAGGCGGACCCCGCCGAAGAGGTAGTGCACCGCCAGCGCGCCGATCACGGCCAACACCACCGCGGTGAACGCGACCCCGAGCAGGTAGCGCCAGAACGGCAGCTGGAAGACGTAGAAGCCGACGTCGACCCCGAACTCCGGGTCCTTGATGCCGAAGTCGCCGCCGTTGCGGAAGAGCAGCCACTGGTTCCAGCGACTCTGCGCGGAGAGGCCGGCGAAGAGCCCGACCACGGCGGCGGTCAGCGCGATCCAGGTGCCGAGGCGCGGGCTGAGCGCCATCCGGTAGCGCTCCAGGGTCGCCTGCTCGACCGAGTGCGGACGCAGCCGCGGGCGCAGCCGGTGGGCCAGCCACAGGTTGCCGCCGACGATGACCGCCATGCCGAGGCCGACGGCGAGGAAGAGCAGCAGCCGGGTGACCAGCACGCCGGTGAAGACCTCGGTGTAGCGGACCTCGTCGAACCAGAGCCAGTCCGTCCACGCCTGCACACCCCAACCGAGCAGGGTGAAGAGCACGAACACCCCGACCAGGACAGCGATGGTGACGCGCCCGCGCCGGCTCATCCTCGGAAGGGGGCTGCTGCTACGCATGACCACTGTTGGCTCCGCACGCTCGAATGTGATCGGCTCCGACCAGGCACCCAGAGTACGGGGTGTTCCTGAACGTGGCGGGGCACGGTCACACGCGTCAGCAGCGGGTCGGTTGTCCCCCCGCCCGCAGCGTCTCCAGCGCGGTCAACCCCTCGTCCAACGAGCCCACCCGCAGCAGCGGCAGATCGGGTTGCGGATTGCGGACCGCCTCGGCGCAGTTGTCCGCCGGCACGAGGAAGACCTTGGCCCCGGCGCGCTTCGCACCGACCAGTTTCTGGGCGATCCCGCCGATCGGGCCGACGTTGCCCTCGTCGTCGATGGTGCCGGTGCCGGCGATGACCTGACCGCCGGTGAGGTCGGCCGGGGTCAGCTTGTCCACGATGCCCAGGGCGAACATCAGGCCGGCACTCGGTCCGCCGATGTCCTCCAGGTCGATGCCGAGCGTGAACGGGTGCGGCTGCTGCTGGTCGATCTCGACGCCGATCCGTGGGCGGCCGTCCTGCTCCTGGCTGGTCACCGTCGCGGTGGCCGGCTGGCCGTCGCGGGTGTAACCGATGGTCAGGGCGGTGCCGGCCGGCTTGGCCCGGACCAGCTCGGTGACCTTCGAGGCCACCGGCACCGGCTGCCCGTCGACCGAGGTGACCACGTCACCGACCTTGAGCACATCGGCGGACGGTCCGTCCGCGGCCACCGTCTTGATGACCACCCGCACCGGGAAGCCCAGTTCGCGGAGCGCGGCGGTCTCGGCGCTGGTCTGGGACACCTTGAAGTCCTCGGCGTTGCGCTGCTCGACCTGCTCCGTCGACTCCCCCGGCGGGTACACCAACTCACGCGGCACCACCGCCTCGTCGTCGGAGAACCAGCCGGCGATCGCCCCTCGGAGCCGCACCGTGGGCTGCACCCCCACCGTGGTCAGCCGCAGCTGCCCGGCGGAGGTGGACGTGTCCCGCCCGGAGATCTGGATGACCTCCTTGCCGTCGGCCGTGCCCAGGGTGTTGACCGTCGGGCCCGGGCCGAGCACCACGTACGGGATCGGCACCCGGAGCACCCCGATGCTCAGCAGGGCGGTGAACAGGGCACCGAGCAGGACCGTCAGGCCACGACGTCTCATGCGGCAGAGCGTACCGACCGCTCGGGGCCCGGCTGGCGGATGCGCCACGCGACTTCGCCCTCAGCGCAACGCCAGCGGCGGCTACCTGGGGCGCGGCGCGCGTACCGTAGACGTCGTGCCTGATATTCCGTTCGGTTTCGCGCTACCGGGTGGGCAACCACCAGACCCCAACGATCCCGCGCAGATGCAGCAGTTCATGTCGCAGTTGCAGCACCTGCTCTCCGCGCCGGGCAGCGGGCCGGTCAACTGGGACCTGGCCCGGCAGGTGGCGGCCAGCCAGCTGGCGGCCGCCGGCGACCCGGCGGTGTCGCCCTACGAGCGCAACGCGGTAGAGGAGGCGCTGCGCCTGGCCGACCTGTGGCTGGAGCCCGCCTCGGCCTGGCCGTCCGGCATCCAGTCCCCCGTGGCCTGGAACCGCAATGAGTGGATCTTCAAGACGCTGGACGTGTGGCGCAAGCTCTGCGACCCGGTGGCCAGCCGCATGGTCGGGGCGATGGGCGACCTCGTGCCACCGGAGGCACGCGCCCAGCTCGGCCCGATGCAGTCGATGGTGGCCACCCTCGGTGGCGCGCTCTTCGGTGGGCAGCTGGGGCAGGCCCTCGGCTCCCTCGCCGCGGAGGTGCTCTCCGCCGGCGACATCGGGCTGCCGCTCGGCCCGGCCGGCACGGCCGCGCTGATCCCGGCCAACATCCGCGCGTACGGCGAGGGCCTGGAGCTTCCCGAGGACGAGGTACGCCTCTACGTGGCGCTGCGCGAGGCCGCCCACCAGCGGCTGTTCCAGCACGTCCCGTGGCTGCGCGGACACGTGCTCAGCGCGGTGGAGATGTACGCCTCGGGCATCCGGGTCAACCGGGAGGCGATCGAGGAGGCGATGGGGCGGGTCGACCCGACCGACCCGGAGTCGATGCAGGCGATCGCCCTGGAGGGCATCTTCACGCCGGAGGACAGCCCGGCGCAGAAGGCCTCGCTGGCCCGACTGGAGACCGCCCTGGCCCTGGTCGAGGGCTGGGTCTGCCACGTGGTGGACAGCGCCGCCAGCGACCGGCTGCCCAACGTCGTCCGGCTGGGTGAGGCGTTCCGCCGCCGCCGGGCCGCCGGCGGTCCGGCTGAGCAGACCTTCGCCGCGCTGGTGGGCCTGGAGCTGCGCCCGCGCCGGCTACGCGAGGCGGCAGCCCTCTGGGCCGCGCTCACCGAGCACCGCGGCATCGCCGGTCGGGACGCCGTCTGGGGCCACCCGGACCTGCTCCCGTCGGACGACGACTTCGCCGACCCGGTCGCGTTCGCCATGAACGACATGGACCTGAGCGAGCTGGACAACTTCGACTTCACCGCGCCCGGTGGGGCGGAGGAGAAAGCCCCGGGGCAGCCCGACGACGACACCGACGGCGACGCCAAGCCCTGACGACAGAGCCCGGGTGCCCGCGCCGGTAGACGACGGGCACCCGGCCAGGTCGGCGCGTGGGTCAGGTCGACCAGTCGGTCAGCGGGTCGCGTCGGCCAGCAGGTCACGTTGGCCAGTGGGTCGCGTCGGCCAGCAGGTCACGTCGGCCAGCAGGTCACGTCGGCCAGCAGGTCACGTCGGCCAGCAGGTCACGTCGGCCAGTGGATCGCGTCGGCCAGCAGGTCGCGTCGGCCAGCGGATCGCGTCGGCCAGCAGGTCGCGTCGGCCAGCGGGTCACGTCGGCCAGCGGTCGCGCCGGCCAGCGGATCACGTTGGCCAGCGGGTCAGGCCGGTCGGCCGGAGCCGGAGAGCAGGGCGCGGGTGGCTTCCCAGCCCTCGAAGGCCGGATCCAGGGTGGCCAGGTCGGCCGGGCCGCGCAGCCGACGCCAGCCGGCGGTGACCGCCACGTCCTGCGGTCGGGGGGCACCGGCCCGCGCGTCGGCCGGCGTCGCCGTGTCCAGGTCAAGCGGAGGTAGCCAGCCCGGCACGGGCAGCCGCGCGGCCACACCGAGCAGGCCCGGCCCGCCGCCCTCCACCGGAGCGACCGCGACCGGTCGGGTGGTCAGCGGACGCAGCAGCTTGCCCACGGTCAGCGCGGGCAGGTCCGGCACGTCGCCGGCGAGCACCGCCGCCTGGTCGTAGCCGCCCAGCGCGCCGAACACCGCGTTCGGCGTCGGCTCGGCCACCTCGTAGACCGTGGTGCCGGGCCAGACCAACGCGTCCGCCAGAGCACGGTCGGCCGGGGTCACCGCGACGGCGACCTCCACCTCGTTCAGCGTGGCGATCAGGTCGACGACGTCCTCGGCGAGCGCCGCCCGCCAGTCCGCCAGGTCGATGCCGGGCGGCGACCACCGGACCGGCCCGAGCAACGCCACCACCACCCGTCGCGCCATGTCCCCGACCCTAGCGTCCCGGCCGCCCGGCGCCGCTCACCCGGCCCCGCTCACCCAGGCCC
>NZ_RCVI01000137.1:0-7562 GCF_003667455.1 Micromonospora sp. CV4
GACCCGGCCCGCCCGCACCGGGGTGGCCGGCCGGGTGTCGAGGTGCCCGAACGGGTGGCCAGCCCGGTCCGGCCGGCGCCGCCGGCCAGCTCGCTGCGCCGGTGGCTCTTCCAGCACCGGGTGCAGCCGCCCGGCCCGGAGGCGACCGAGGGACAGAGCCGGACCCACGCCTGGTGGCAGGTGATGTGCCTGACCGGCGTGGACTACTTCTCCACCCTGTCGTACCTGCCGGGCATCGCGGCGGTCGCGGCCGGGGCGCTCTCTCCGCTGGCGACGCTGCTGATCGTCGCGCTCACCCTGTTCGGCATGCTTCCGATGTACCGGCGGGTCGCCCACGAGAGCCCACACGGGCAGGGTTCGGTGGCGAT
Source organism: Micromonospora sp. CV4 (assembly GCF_003667455.1). NCBI lineage: Bacteria > Bacillati > Actinomycetota > Actinomycetes > Micromonosporales > Micromonosporaceae > Micromonospora > Micromonospora sp. CV4. The sequence goes on from NZ_RCVI01000137.1 coordinate 369, forward strand.
GCTGGAGCGGCTGCTGCCGTTCTGGCGGGGCAAGATCTTCGTGCTCGTGCTGCTCGGTTTCGTGGCGACCTCCTGGATCATCACGATCACCCTCTCCTCGGCCGACGCCACCGTGCACCTGCTGGAGAACCCGTACCTGCCGGACGTCCTGCACGGCAGCTTCGTCCCGGTGGTGGTCACGGTGGCGCTGCTGCTCATCCTCGGCGGGGTGTTCCTGCTCGGCTTCCGCGAGGCGGTGGTGGTGGCCATCCCGCTGGTCGCGGTCTTCCTGCTGCTCAACGCGGTGATCGTGGTGGTCGCGCTGACCCGGATCGTGACCCACCCGGGCGTCCTGTCGGACTGGACCACCGCGGTGACCACGGACGGCGGCGGGCCGGGTGGCGTGCTGCTCACCGCCGCGTTGGCCTTCCCGCTGCTGGTGCTGGGGCTGTCCGGGTTCGAGACCGGGGTCAGCATGATGCCGCTGGTGGCCACCGGCGGACCGGACCGGCAGGCCCGGTTGACCGCCCGGATCCGCAACACCCGCCGGCTGCTCACCACCGCCGCGCTGATCATGTCGGTGTACCTGATCTCGACCACTTTCGTGACCACGGCGCTCATCCCGGCCGAGGAGTTCCGGCCGGGCGGCGCCGCGAACGGCCGTGCGCTGGCCTTCCTGGCGCACACCTACCTGGGTGAGCTGTTCGGGACCGTCTACGACGTGAGCAGCGTGTTCATCCTGTGGTTCGCGGGCGCCTCGGCGATGGCCGGCTTGATCAATATCGTGCCCCGCTACCTGCCCTCGTACGGCATGGCCCCGGAGTGGGCGCGGGCGGTGCGCCCGGTGGTGATCGTCTACACCCTGGTCAGCATCGCCATCACCATCGCGTTCCGGGCGGACGTCAACGCCCAGGCCGGTGCGTACGCCACCGGCATCCTGGCGATGATGGTCTCGGGCGCGGTGGCGGTGACCATCTCCGCGGCCCGCCACCACCAGCGGGGCACCGCTCTCGGCTTCACCGTGCTGACCCTCGTCCTGCTGTACGCGCTGCTGGAGAACGTCATCGAGCAGCCGGACGGGATCACCATCTCCGCGCTGTTCATCCTCGGCATCATCGGCGTGTCGCTGGTCTCCCGGGTCACCCGGACCACGGAGCTGCGCGCGGAGCGGATCGAGTTCGACGAGCCGGCCCGCCGGTTCATCACCGAGTCGCTGGCCCACGACGGGCAGCTGCACCTGATCGCGAACAAGCGGCAGAGCGGCTCGGTGAAGGAGTACACCGTCAAGGAACGGGCGCAGCGCGGGATGAATCCGGTGCCCGGGGCCGCCGACGTGCTGTTCCTGGAGATCGACGTGGTCGACCCGTCGGAGTTCAGTCAGGTGTTGCGGGTGCACGGGGTCGAGGTGGGCGGCTTCCGGGTGCTGCGGGCCAGCAGCCCGGCCGCGCCCAACGCGATCGCCGCCATCCTGCTGGCCCTGCGTGACGCGACCCGGGTCCGGCCGCATGCGCACTTCGAGTGGTCGGAGGGCAGCCCCATCGCGCACCTGCTGCGCTATCTGATCCTCGGGCGGGGGGACACCCCGCCGGTGGTGCGGGAGATCATCCGCCGCACCGAGCCGGACCCGCTGCGCCGCCCCGGGATCCACGTCGGCGGGTGAACCGAGGCGCGGGCCCGCCCGCCCGAAGATGAATGGCAGCGTTATTCACGTTCACACCTGACTGTCCGTATTGCGGCTTTATCGTGGCCTTTGGTGGTCGACGGCGCGTCGATCCCCCCGCGCCCGGATCGGCGCGCGGTCACGTGCACGCAGCCAGGAAGGCAGGCATCCTGATGTCCACATACCGAGGAGGAGAGCGCACGGCGCGACCCAGACGGCGGTCCCGATGGTTCTTAGCCGGTGGGTTCCTGGCCGGGAGCCTGGTGGTGGGGGCGGCCGGCGTGGCCGGCGTCGCCGCCGCCGCCGACCGCGACATCTCCCTCCCGGGCCTGGGCCGGCTGGCCGCCACGGCCCAGGACGACGACCGGCGTGGCGACGACCGGACCGCGCCGGGGCGCGACGGCGCCGAGAACGGCCGGCCGGACACCCCGGGCACCGGCAAGCGGGGTGTGGTGTCGGTGCCCTGCGACGCGGCCAAGCTGGTGGCGGCGTTGGTGTCGGCCAACGCCGAGGGCGGCGCGGAGCTGCGGCTCGCGCCGAAGTGCCGGTACACCCTCACCGAGGCGTTCCACGAGACCGACCAGTACGACGGCGGGATCCGCGACGCCCGGGAGGCGGCGGACGCCGCGGAGACCCCCGGCGACGCCGAGGCGCCGCCGCACAACCCGGCCGACGACACCGCCGGCCTGCCGGCGATCTACCAGCCCATCACCATCGACGGTGCCGGCGCCACCATCGCCCGCGACGCCCAGGCCGCCGCGTTCCGCTTCTTCACCGTCCGCGACGGCGGCGAGCTGACCCTGCGTGACCTGGAGCTGCACAACGGGCGCTCGGCAATCGAGGGCGGCAGCGTGCACGTCGTGCACGGCGCCACCGCCGTGGTGGAGCGGGTCACCGTCACCCAGAGCACGTCGCTGTCGCCCGAGGGGGGCGGCGGCGGGATCTTCAACGACGGCAACATGGTGGTCACCGATTCCACGTTCATCGGCAACAGCGCGTCCGGCGCCGCGGGCAAGGGCGGGGGCCTGCTCAACGGTGGTGTGCTGACGCTGAAGCGTTCCGAGTTCCACCGCAACAGCGCCAACGGCTACGGCGGCGGGCTCGGCAACTACCGGGGCGCGGCCGAGGTGGAGGGCACCACCTTCACGCAGAACAGCGCCAGTCAGGGCGGCGGCCTGGCCAGTTTCTCGGCCCGGACCAAGGTCTACGACACCGAGCTGCTGCACAACACCGCGCAGATCGGCGGCGGCGCCGCGAACTCGGACGCGGTGCTGGTGATGCGCAAGATGACCATCCGCGGCAACACCTCCACCGTCAACGGTGGCGGCATCTCGACCGTGCAGGGCCTGCTGCCGCTCGACGACAGCGTGGTCGACGGCAACACCACCCACGGCCTCGGCGCCGGCATCTACGCCGCCAAGTCGAACCTGCTGGTACGCGGCAGCGACGTGACCGCCAACGAGGCGGTCGGCGCGGCGTCCAAGGGCGGCGGCATCTACGCCCTCCAGGGTTCGGCTGCCATCTACACCAGCAAGGTCACCCGGAACGCGGCCACGCTGAAGCCGGGCGGCATCTTCGGTGAGCACGCCCAGGTGAAGATCGACGACGAGAGCGTGGTCGTCGAGAACGAGCCGACCAACTGCGAGGGCAGCGCGGTACCCATCGCGCACTGCTTCCGCTGAGCGGTTCAGCACCTGTCCGGCCCCGCGGTGGTCGTCCTCTCCGCGCGGTCGGTGTTGTGAGCGGTATACCTCAGAGTCATATTTATGACTCTGAGGTATACCGCTTGTTGGCTACTCATGCTCGGCCGTCGCGTTGTCGCCGAGGTGCCGAGGTGCCGAGGTGCCGGCATGGCGAGGTGCCGCGATGCCGGCACCTCGGCGCGATGCCGCGATGCCGCGAGGCCGCGATGGCGAGGTGCCGCGATGGCGAGGTGCCGCGATGGCGAGGTGCCGCGAAGCCCGCGATGCTGGGGTGTCGCGTTGCCGGCATGGCGAGGTGTCGCGATGCCGCGATGCCGGCAAGGCGGCGCGGGCGATGTCGGCAGTGGGTCTCGTCGCCTCAGCGCCGTGCGCCCACCGGCCTGCAAACCAGCCTCCTAGGACGCGGTACGGGGTGTGCCCCGTTCGACACACGACCGACCAGCCGGGGAATCAGCCCCCAGGGACGCCTACGGGTGTCCGGACAGCGAACGGCCCGCGCCCGAAAGGGCGCGGGCCGGTGTCTTCGTCCTACTTGGACGGCTCGGGCAGCTCACAGTCAACCTTGGGGTTCGCGCCGATGTAGTTCAGGGGCCCGGCCACGATGGTGACCAGGATCGTGCCGGCTTCGGCGCAGTTGGTGTCGTCGTTGCCGTAGTAGCCTCGCTGGCCGGCGGCGACCGCGCCGATCAACAACCAGATCACGACGATGACTCCGAGTATCGAGGTGCCGCGCATCGCTGCCTCCTGAGGGAATGTGGTGGATCGAGGTGCAGGCGTTGTACCCAATCCGGCCGAACCGCTAACTGCTGCTCGCGGCGACCCCGCGGGTCCTCCGTCCGGCCGATACCGTCCGCCGTCGGTACAGCCCCGGCATCGGCCACCCGCACCGCGTGGAGCGGGCCGGCTATCGGATCGACGACGGACCCGACCGTCGTACCTGTCGTCCGACGTAGAACTGCCTCACGGCCCCCGCCGAGGAGGACTCATGGACGCCCCGACACCGCCCCTGTACCTGGACCGCCCCGAGGACGTCGCGGTCGCTGCCCGCGCGCTCGCGGGCGGCGCGGTCGTCGCGGCGGCCTTCGCCAACTTCTACGTCATCGTCACCCGCCCGGACGCCGCCACCGTGCGCCGGGTCAACCTGGCCAAGGGTCGCCCGATCCACCAGGTCGGCAGCATCACGACCGCGGTGGGCCGGATCCCGGCGATGTTCGACTGGTCCCGGATCTCGCCCCGGTTGCCGGTCGGTCGGGTACGGGCGCTGATGGACGCCCTCTACGGCGCGGGGCCGTTCGGGTTCCGGGGCCCGGCGGCGGACCGGCTGCCGGAGCACCTCACCCAGATCGATCAGGGACTGCGCACCACCCAGGTGATCGCTCCCGGTCTGACCTGCCCGTCCAACGCCTTCTTCGAGCGGGCGCTCGCGGAGACGGGGTCGGACCACCTCTACATCACCTCGGCGAACCGGTCCCGGCACCTCACCGGCGCGGCCGAGGAGCCCGCGCACTGGAAGGCCGGCGGCCTCGCTGCCGACTTCGCCCACCTCGATGACCTGGTGGTGCTCGCCCACCGGGACGAGGCGGCGGCGCGCGCCGCCTATCCGGGATACCTCACCACGTCGGTCACCCTGCTCTCCTTCCACGCACCCGAGGGCGAGCTGGAGGAGCCGCCGGTCCTCACCGTGGACCGGCACGGCTCGCTGCACCTGGACGAGGTGCGCCGGGCCGCCGCGCCGCTCGGCCTCCAGGTGCGTCTCAGCGGCGCCGCCAGGCAGCGGTTGCAGGTTCGGGGGTACGCCGGGGCGCTGGTCTGAGCGGCTACCGATCGGCCTGGTGGCGCCCGGTTCAGTGCGGCGGGGCGGGGGTCTCCGGCGGCTTGCCGCGGCTGCGTCGGAAGTCCGCGTACGCCACGCCGGCCAGCACCAGCATGGCGCCCAGGGAGGCGACGACCGGCGGGAGGAACAGCGCCGCGGGTGCGACGGTCAGCAGCGCCAGCAGGCCGCCTGGGCGGGACTGCGACACCCGGCTGAACACCTCGTACTCGAAGGAGGCCCGGCCGGCCAGGAACAGCGCCGGGCCGCCGAGGATCACCGCCAGCCAGGCCGGCGGCGTGCGCCCGGCCGGTTCGTGCAGCACCAGGTGGAACCCGGAGGCCGTCGTTACCACCCCGGCGACCATCAGCAGGTGGGTGTACGGCGCGGTGAACAGGAACTTGCTCGGCTGCCTGGACGCCTGAATGGCCAACGGCAGAAGTTCGCCGGACTTGTGCACGTAGATCCGCCAGAGCAGCAGGGTGGTCAGGAACGCCACCCCGAACGCCCCGATGTTCTCCGCCTCGGAGTGCGCCAGGCTGAACATGGTGCCGATGGTCAGGATGGCGTCGCCGAGGGCGATGATGAAGAACTGCTGGTAGCGCTCGGAGAGGTGCTCCGCCGTGACGTTGCGTTGCTGCTCCGGCACCACTCCGAGGCCGGGCACCGGGTACGCGAGCCGGAAGCCGCTGTAGTCGATGGCGAGGGCGATCGCCCAGCAGATGATCCGGGCGTCATCGCTGACGTACCCGCCGATGATCCAGGGGATCGCCGACACGGCGAACCAGACGAAGATTCGCGCGGCCCGACGCTGCGTCTGCGGTTCGTGGCGCACGATGGGCATCAGGAACAGCCCACGGCCGAGGTGGATCGCCACGTAGGTGACGGCGAACACCAGCCCCCGGGCACCGAAGGCCTCCGGGATCGCGGTGGTCATCAGCAGCGCGCCGAACATCACCGCGGTGATCAGCAGCTTGATCTCGTTGCGTTCCGGGTCGTACATGTCGGTGACCAGGGTGGTGATCGCCCAGGTCCACCAGACGGCCGAGAGCAGGATCAGCGACTGCGCGGCGCTCCTCCAGTCGAGGCCGTTGACCATCTCCCGGGAGATGAGCGCGAGCGCGACCACGTACACCAGGTCGAAGAAGAGTTCGAGCAGCGTCACCCGGCGCGGGGCCTCCGGGTCGCGCATCGGGGGGCGGGACCCGGGCTCCGGCGCGGCGAACTGCACGGGTTGCTCCTGCGGTCCCGGTCGACGTGGCGGGCCGTGCGGCTCACCTCGATCGACCGTAACGAGCAGCGGGTGCGGCGACGTCCCGATCGTCCGACCGTCCCCCGACCGGGGTGAACGACTCGATTCCCGGGAGGTGTCCCGCTCGCGAGGACACGCCGGCTTCTCGTGAAACCGAGTCGATCTTCGAGCCTCGGGCGATCGGCGTGCGGTGGTTCCGCCCGAACGGCCGGACCCCGGCGGCCCGTCCTGCAAGGACGGCCCGCCGGGGGTCCGGTTTCCGTCGTCAGTCCCGGGCGTCGCCCGGCAGCACGGCCGCCAGCTCGTCACCGGCGCCGGCCAGCACCCGGGCCTGCTGCGGCCAGCTGGCCAGACCCGGCGCGGCACGCAGGCCGGCGGCCCGGATCAGGTCGCGCAGCGCCGGCTCGTCCAGCTCGCCGAGCTGGCCGTAGGTGCGTACGCCGGCCGCCTGCAACGCGGCCGCCATCTTCGGCCCGACCCCCTGGATCCGGCGGAAGTCGTCGGCCGGGCCCTCCGGGTCGGTGTCGGCGCCGCTCGGCGAGGTCTCTGCGACCGGGCGGACCGGCGGGGTGGCGGTGGCGGTCGGCCGGACCGGCGGCGTGGCCCGCACCGGCTCGCGGTCGCCGTCCGCCGCGACGGTGGGTTCGACGCCGTCCCCCGGCTGGCGGGGGGCGATCACCGTGCTCGGGGCCGACTGCTCCTCGACTGCGACCGGCTCGCGCTCCGCGACCGGCTCAGGCTCCGCGACCGGCTCAGGCTCCGCGATCGGCTCGCGCTCCGCGATCGGCTC
>NZ_RCVI01000432.1:0-7510 GCF_003667455.1 Micromonospora sp. CV4
AACCGGGCGCGGCTGGCGAGGTCGGCGCGAACGACGGTCCGGCCGGTGCGGCCAGCGCCTGCGCGGGTACGGCTGGTGCGGGCGGCGGTCCGGCTGGCGAGGCTGGTGCCGGCGGCGCGGGTGCTGCGGCCGGAGCGGGCGGGGCGAGGGGTGGCCCGGCGTACGCCGGCGCGGGCAGCTGTCGGCGCAGCGGCAGGTCCGTCAGCGCCCCCTCGGCCACCGGCAACTCCGGCTGGTCCAGCACCGTCGGGGCCACCCCCAGCTCGGCGTGCAGCATCCGGGCCACCAGCGGGATCCGCGACGACCCGCCGACCAGGAACAGCCCCGCGAGCTGGTCGGGACTCAGCCCGGCGGCGGCAATCACGTCCCGGGCCCGGTCCACCGCGCGGCGCAGCAGCGGCGTGGCCACCCGCTCGACGTCGGCCCTGGTCAGCCGCACCGCATCGGGCACCCCGGGTACGGCGACCGGCGCCACGGTGGACCGGGACAGCGTCTCCTTGGCACCCCGGACCTCGTCCCACAGCCGCACCTGGTCGCGGCGCTGCGCCGGATCCGCCGGGCGAACCAGCCGGGCCCACTGCGCGGCGTGCCTGTCACCGACCAGCTCGCCGACCCGCTGCACCAGCGCCGCGTCGAGATCCAGGCCACCGAGGTCGGGCAGACCACCGTCGGCCACCACGCTGAAGCCCGAGTCACCCCACGGGTCGGCGCCCTCGTTGCGTAGCACCGCCACGTCGAGCGTCCCGCCACCGAAGTCGAACACCGCGATCGCGCCGCCGACCGGCACCGGCCGGTGCAGCACCTGCGTGTAGTAGCGGGCGGCGGCCACCGGCTCACGCAGCAGCCGGGTGCCCGGCGGCGTCGGCCCGGCGAGGGTGTGCTCGGCGGCCTGCGGCCAGCCGGCCCGCATGAGGGCGTCACCGAGCACCTGCCGCCGCGTCGCGTCCCAGGCCGCCGGGCAGGTGACCACCGCCGGAGGCAGGAAGCCGACCGTGCCCACCGCGGCCCGCGCGACCGCCGCCAGCACCGCGGCGAGCAGCTCGGCCGGCGGGTACGAGCGGTCACCGAGCAGAACATTCGGCTCGTCCACCCGACGCTTCGGGTTCGCCTCGAACCGGGCCGGATCGGCCTGCGCCAACCGCCGTGCGTCCCAACCGGCGTGCAGCGTGCCGTCCGGGTCGGCGTACACGGCGGACGGACTGACCGGCTGACCGTCCATCAAGAGCGGACGGGTCCGCCCGTCCGGCCAGCGCAGCACCGCGACCGTGTTGGAGGTACCGAGGTCGACGCCGAGGGCGAAGCCCTCGTGCTGGCCTGCCATCTGTCCGATACCTCCGCCGCGACGAGGGGAACTCAGCCCCGCATCGTACGCAGCCGGCGCCGGCCCGCTGATCACTCGGTCGGGCCTCGCGCCGAACCGAGCCACCCGCGAGCGCTCAGAGGGCCGTGCAGCGGACGCCGCGCACGGCGCTGACGCTGACCTCCGGGCTCCCGGCCTCGGGCCGGTGTCCTTCCGGCGACGGGGAGACCGTGCTGCCGGCATCAGACGACACGCTGGATGCGAACCTTTGGACGTTCGTTCCTCAGGTGGCCGTGCTTGTGCTGGCGGACCTGCTCGTCCCAGACCTCCTGGTCGTAGTCCGGGCCCGGCGGAATCCACCGGTGGGAGCCGTCGCTGTAGTGGAACTTCTCGTCTCCCGGCCGAAGAATGCTCATCGGATCCAGCCGAGGAATCGGTGATGGAGGTGGCCGACGGGAACGTGAGCCAGGTCCCGGTTGGCATCGACGAACTGAGCGGCCAGGTAGAGGGCCAGTGACATCGACGCGCGGTCGTACTCGGCGAGCAGTTCGCGCCGGCAGGTCTGGCCGGGCCAGTCGCTGCCGCAGGCGTCACATGTCCAGGCCGGCGAAACAGGGCGGTGAGCTGTCACCTGAGACCCCTCCCTCGTCAGCCACGAGGGCGGCTAGTCCACCCCCGATGGAGAGGGACGCGGCGACCGGTGATCTCGCACCGCACGCCGCACCCCGTGACGAGGACGCTACGTACGGTTGCGGGGTGGAATGGGTACGGTTTCTACCCCTGAATCAGGACAGCAGGCCGACCTTCAACGCCAGGTCGCGGGCCTCATTCCGCGTGGCACGCGGCCCGTCGAGCAGGTCCAGAACGATCTGCCGCGCATAGCCGTTGAAGCGGATCGTCTCCGGAGCGGACCCGTACGCCTGCCGGAGAGTCGTCACGGCCGCTTCCTTGTCGTCCTTGCCGTAGTGGGCACGGGCGACCTCGATGAGGTGGCGCGCACGGCGTGGCCTCGACGGGATGGCCGCCGCCTCGTGGCGACGGGCCTGCCGTACCGCCTCACCGGACTTCTGCAACTCAACGGCCACGGTCACGGCGTGGGCGCCCATGACGACACGGGAGAATGACGTCTGAGGCTGGTAGAAGCCCTTCGGTAGACGCCGGGCAACCTCGTCGGCGCGGTCCCAGTAGCGCCAGGCGCGGCCCTCTTCGCCAGCGCGGGCAGCGGTGTAAGCCGCTTCGAAATGCAACGCGCCCCAGAGCGCCAGAAGGTTGGCGTTCGCATCGGCCGCGCGCCTCTCCAGGGCCGAGAGGATGTCGAGCGTCACCGTCATGGCGGTGTCCCAGTCACCGGCGTCCCGGTGTACCTGGCACAGGAACCACCCCGCGCTGGCCAGCGCCTCAGGATCACCGGACTCCTGCGCGGCCACCGTCGCGCGGTCGGCGACCCGCCACAGCAGCTCGGCAGCCGGCTGGTAGGCGAGGAACATCTGCGCGAGCCCAAGCGCCTCAGCCAACAGAGCCTGCGCCGAACGCCGGTCGGCACCCTCGTATCTCAACGCGGCAGCCTGCGCGTCCCGCAACAGATCCGGCAACAACGCGCCCAGCACCGTGCGATGGTCCGACGCCTGATGCCGCGCCCGCCACGCCGCCGCGAGACGGTCCCGGAGACGGTCCAACGAGTCAGGGGGCACGTCGTCGGACACCGCGAAGCGGTTCACGGCGTCCCGGACCGAGGCCAACGCCGGATGCTCCGGTCCGTGCACGGCAGCCGACCGGTCGCTCAGCTCCCCTACCAGGGCGGACACGTCGACCTTGAGGGCACGAGCAATGCGGTCCAACATGTGCACGCGTGGCGGCAGGATGCGATCCGTCTCCACCGCCTTCACCCACTCGGCGCTCCGGCCGACCAGCCCGCCGAGCACGGCACGCGTCTTGCCGGATCGTTCGCGGTAGACCTTGAGACGCTGCCCGAAGCTCAACTCCGGCATGGGGTCCATCCCGTACCTCCTCATAGCCGGGATGCGTCACCGGCCCGACGGCCGCCGTCGTGTCCCACGCTACCGACCAGCACCCCGCCTGATAAGAGACGCCACGCAGCACGGCCGCAGCTGCTGAGACGGTCGGTCGGGACGTAAGAGGATCGCAAGATCTGCCGGCCCAGCTCGACGGTGACGCTGGCTAGGCTGGCCGGGGAGGTGACCGGTGGCGCAGCGGGTGCTCGTGGTCGACGACGACCGGACCGTCAGCGACGTGGTCTGCCGCTACCTGGAGCACGCCGGGTACGACGTGAGCCACGTCGGGGACGGGCTGGCCGCGCTGGACGCCGTGCGGGATCGGACGCCGCACCTGGTGGTGCTGGACCTGATGCTGCCGGGGCTGGACGGGTTGCAGGTGTGCCGGCGGCTGCGGGAGCGGCCGGACGGCGTACCGATCATCATGCTGACCGCGCGCGGCGACGAGGCCGATCGGGTGCTCGGCCTCCAACTGGGCGCGGATGACTACCTGGGCAAGCCGTTCTCGCCGCGCGAGCTGGTGTTGCGCGTCGGTTCGGTGCTGCGGCGAGTTAGGGAGCCGGCCGGGCCGGCGGCGGAGGTGCTGGTCGACGCGGGGCTGGAGGTGGCCACCGGGCCGCGGGTCGCCCGGCTGCACGGCCGCGAGCTGGCCCTGACGCTGCGCGAGTTCGACCTGCTGGCGCACCTGATGCGGCATCCGACGCGGGCGTTTCGCCGCACCGAGCTGCTGGAGCGGGTGTGGGGCTGGAACTTCGGCGACCAGTCCACCGTGACCGTCCACGTGCGACGGCTGCGGGAGAAGATCGAGGACGATCCGGCCGAGCCCCGGCGGATCGTCACCGTCTGGGGCGTCGGCTACCGGTACGAGCCGGCCGATGCGTGACCTGGCGCTGATCTTCGGCGCGGCGCTCGGGGCGGCGATCGGCGTCGGCCTGGTCGGCGCGTTGACGCTGCGGCTGCTGCGCGACCGGTCGATCACGGTGCACGTGTGCGTCCTGCTCACCGTCACCGTGGCCGCCGTGGTGGCCGGGGTGGTGGTGGTCGCCCAGGCGATGTTCCTGTCTCCGCACGACCTCCAGGTCGTGCTGCTCACGGTGGCCGCGGCGGCGGTCGTCAGCCTCGGCGTCGGCTGGTACTTCGGTCGCCGGCTGGCGGTGGCCGCGGTCTGGGCGGACCAGGCCCGGGAGCGGGAACGACGGGTCGAGAAGGGCCGTCGGGACCTGGTCGCCTGGGTGTCGCACGATCTGCGGACGCCGCTGGCCGGGCTGCGGGCGATGGCCGAGGCGTTGGAGGACCGGGTGGTCGACGACCCGGCGACGGTGGCCGAGTACCACCGGCGGATCCGCGCGCAGACCGACCGGATGACCTGTCTCGTCGACGACCTGTTCGAGCTGTCCCGGATCAACGCCGGGGCGCTGCGGCTGACGCTGTCCGCGGTGCCGCTCGGCGAGGTGGTCTCCGACGCGCTGGCCGGCACCGCGCCCCTGGCCGAGGCCCGCCGGATCCGCCTGGTGGCCGCCGAGTCCGGCTGGCCGACCGTGCTGGCCAGCGAGCCCGAGCTGGCCCGGGTGGTGGGCAACCTGCTGCTCAACGCCGTGCACTACACCCCGAGCGACGGCACGGTCCGGGTGGACGCCGGGTGCGAACGGGATGCCGCGTGGCTGGCGGTCGCCGACACCTGCGGCGGAATCCCCGAGGACGACCTGCCCCGACTGTTCGATGTGGCGTTCCGGGGTGAGCCGGCCCGTACGCCCCGCTCGGGCGGGGAGGGCTCCGGCGGGCTGGGGCTGGCGATCGTCCGAGGGCTGGTCGAGGCGCACGGCGGTCGGGTGGACGTGCAGAACGTCGTCGGCGGCTGCCGCTTCGTGGTCCGTCTCCCGGCGGCCTGACCCGAGTCGACCGGCCGACGCGGGTCAGGTGTGGTCGGATTCGAGCGGGTGGTCGACGGTCAGCTCGCCGAACCAGCGTCGGCCCCGGCGGAACAGCTCCCGCACGGTCAGGCCGGCGGCGCGGGCGACCGGCTGGACGGCGTGCGTGTCGAGCCGGGCCCAGCGGAACGCCGGGCCGAGCAGCAGCCGGCCGGCCCGGTGCGCGGCGGCCACCCGGGCCTGGCCCTGCCACATCCCGGCCCCGGGCGGTTCCAGCTCGACCAGGACCGTGCCGCCGGGCGCGAGCAGCGCACCGCACCGGCGCAGCAGTGCGGTCGGATCGCCGCCGATGCCGATGTTGCCGTCGAGCAGCACCGCGTGCGCCCACCGGCCCTCACCGGGCAGCGGATCGAACAGGCTGCGGTGCAGGGCGACCGCACCCCGGGCCCGGGTCAGCCGCACCGCCGTCGGTGAGACGTCCACACCGACCGCCGACAGCCCGGCCCGGGCCAGCGCCACGGTGAGCCGGCCCGGCCCACAGCCGAGGTCGAGCGTCGGCCCGGCACACCGGGCGACCACCCCGGCCACCGCCGGCTCGGCCGGGCCGTGCCAACGGTCCACCGGCAGCCGGCTCCGCACACCGTCACCCTGCACCAGCCACCGCCCGCCGGCTGGCCGGCCCGCGAGCGCGGGGCCGAAGGCATCCTGGACCAGCGGTTCCCCGGGCCCGGTGAGCCGGGCCGCCGTGTCGACCGGGTTCACCGCCGGTCCCCCGGCACCAGGGCGAGCCGGACCGTCGCGACCCGCCGGGCGAACCGGCCCTCGGGCACCTCCATCGCCACCGCCAGGGCGTCGGGCCACTCGTCGACGTCGCGCAGCACCGGCAGCGGCGCGACGCGCAGCCCCCGCCCGGTCAGCGCCGCCCAGGTGTCGTGACCGGTGTCGGCTGTCGACATCGGCACCTCGCGCAGCACCTCCGCGTACCGGGGATCGCGCAACCCCAGCGACCACCAGCCGCCGTCGCGCGCCCGGCCGAGCACCGCGTCGGCGACGCGCAGCCGACGGACCGCGCCGGTCAGCCGGGCCGGGGTCAGCTGCGGGGTGTCCATCCCGATCTGGAGCACCGGCCGGTCCGGGTACGCCGCCGCCACCTCGGCGTACGCGTTGGCGAGCCGGTCGCCCAGCCCGATCCCGCGCTGGTCCAGCACGGACCAGCCGGCCAGCGCGGCGGTCAGCTCGACGGCGTCCTCCGCCTCGGTCAGCCGGCCCGCCCAGGCCAGCACCGGCGTGACCCCGGGGGTGGCGCGGACGGCGTCGAGGGTGTCGCGCAGCGCGGCGGCGGCGATCCGGGCGGCCTGCTCCGCGGTGGCCGGAGGGCAGAGCCGGGTCTTCACCGCCCCGGGCACCGGCGCCTTGGCGACCACCAGCAGGACGGTCACCGGGGGCCGTCCACGGTGCGCAGCACGCCGGCGAAGTCGCGGGTGGCTCGCAGGGTGCCCCGGACCGAGCCGGACACCTTGGAGCGGGTGCCGGCGGCCCGGGGCGCGTAGGTCACGTCCAGCTCCTGGATCCGCCACCCGGCGGCGGCCGCCCGGATCAGCAGTTCGAGGGGGTAGCCGAAGGCCCGGTCGGCGACGCCGAGGGCGAGCAGCGCGTCGCGGCGGGCCACCCGGATCGGGCTGAGGTCCCGCAGCGGTACGCCTCGACGGCGCAGCAGCGCCGCGACCAGCGCAGTGCCGGCCCGGGCGTGCCACGGCCACACCCCGGCGCCGACCGGTCGCCGCCGGCCCACGCTCAGATCCGCCGTCCCGGCCGCGACCGGCGCGACCATGGCCGGCAGCTCGCCCGGGTCGAAGGAGCCGTCCGCATCGAGTACGCAGACCAGCTCACCGTCGGCGGCCTCCAGGCCGGTGTGCACCGCCGCGCCGTAGCCGCGCCGGGGCTCGTGGATCACCCGGGCACCGTGTCGGGCGGCCACCTCGGGCGAGCCGTCCCGGGAGCCGTTGTCCACCACGATGGCCCGGTAACCGGGTGGCAGCGCGGTGAGCACACCGGGCAGGGCGGCCGCCTCGTCCAGGCAGGGCAGCACCACGTCGATCTGAGTCGGCATACCGCCGACGCTAGGGCGGCACCGGGCCGGCGGAGGCCGGAATGTGCTTACCGAACGCTTACCACCTGGGCATTTCTTACCGTCCGGTGACAGGCCGGCGGTTCCGCCGACGGGAGGCTGGCTGCCGCCGTACCGTCCGGTGGTCATGACCTCGACCACCGCTCCCGCCGCCGCCCTGGCCTGCGTGCTGGTGGGGGCCACGGTGGCGGTGCCTCCGCCC
>NZ_RCVI01000196.1:0-7368 GCF_003667455.1 Micromonospora sp. CV4
CCGCCCAGAACCGCCGCCCGCCGCGCAGCTCGTCGGCGTGCTGCACCCCGGCGCCGATACCGCCGAGGCTGACCACGTCACCGACCTGCGGCGGGGCCTCCGCCGCGGCCAGCGACACCACCAGCGCCCCGTAGCTGTGCCCGATCAGGGTGATCGCCGCCCCGGGGCGACGCCCGGCGAGCTCCCGCAGCAGTGCCGCCAGGCCGTCGGCGCCCCGTCGGGCACTGGCGCCGGTGGCGGCGGTCAACACCCCGTCGGGCGGGTCGTAGCCGAGCCACGCCAGCACCGCGACCCGCCCCGCCGGGTCGGCCTCCCGCAGCTCCCGGTACAGCTGCCCGGCCTGCTGCGCCGGCGCCCGGCGCGCCACCCCGCCCAGCCCCCGGTCGAAGTCGGCCAGCGTGCTGCCGACCCCGGGCACCAGCACCGCGATCCGGTCCGCGTCGGCCAGGTCGCCGAGCACCTCGACGGCACGGCCGTCGCCGCGCGGGTCGAACGTCAGGAACCGGCGTCCGTCGGCCGCCCAGTCCGCGTACGGCGGGCCGGCCGCGCGCATCGCCGCCGCCGTGACGGGGTACGCCTCGACGAACCCGGCCGCCGCCACGGGATCGGGTCGGGTCGGCAGGACCAGGTTCACGCCGAGCAGCGCGGTCAGCGCCAGACGGCCGGCACCTCGTCGTCGCATCGTGTTCTCCCTCCGGAATGTCGTCCGGAGGGAGGGTGCGCCGGTGGGTGGCGCTCGCGCGTCGTCCCGGGGGGCCGTTGCCGGGCTGGCTCCGCGGAGCTACTCGCCCGCGGCGACCAGACCCGTCTCGTACGCCAGCACCACGGCCTGGGCGCGGTCCCGCAGCCCGAGTTTGGCCAGGATCCGCCCGACGTGCGTCTTGACCGTCTGCTCGGCAACCACCAGGTCGCCGGCGATCTCCGTGTTGTTGCGACCCCGGGCGATGAGCCGCAGCACCTCGGTCTCCCGAGGAGTGAGCGCGGCCAGGTCGGTGGGGCGGGGTCGGCGACGGTCCGGGCGGGCGGCGAACTCGGCGATCAGCCGGCGGGTGACCGCCGGGGCGAGCAGTGCGTCGCCGGCCGCCACCACCCGCACCGCCTGCACCAGGTCGGCCGCCGGGGCGTCCTTGAGCAGGAAGCCGCTGGCCCCCGCGCGCAGCGCCTCGTACACGTAGTCGTCCAGGTCGAAGGTGGTCAGGATGAGCACCCGGGGGCGTTGCGCGGACCGGTCGCCGAGCAGCTTGCGGGTGGCGGCCAGCCCGTCCAGCACCGGCATCCGCACGTCCATCAGCACCACGTCCGGGTCGAGCCGGCGGGTGGCGGCGACGGCCTGCGCGCCGTCGGCGGCGTCACCGACCACCAGCAGGTCCGGCTGGGCGGCGAGGAGCGCGCCGAAGCCCTGCCGCACCATCGCCTGGTCGTCCGCGATCAGCACCTTGATCATCGGTCCCCGCCCTCCGCCTCGTACGGCAGCTCGGCCACCACCGCGTAACCCCCGTCGGGCAGTGGCCCGGCGGTGAACGTACCGCCGAGCGAGACGGCGCGCTCCCGCATGCCGGTCAGTCCGTGCCCGGCGTCGGTCTCGGCGCCCGGCCGGGCGTCGGTCGCGTCGGGCGGGGCGTTCTGCACGCGTACCGCCAGGGTGGTCGCAGCGGCGCGGACGGTGACCCGCACCGCGGCGCCGGGCGCGTGCCGGGCCGCGTTGGCCAGCCCTTCCTGCACGATCCGGTACGCGGCCAGCCCGACCGGCGCGGGCACCTGCCCGTCGTCCGCCGGTCCGGCGTCCAGGGTCACCGGCAGCCCGGCCCGGCGTGCCGCGTCGACCATCGCGTCCAGGTCGGTCAGGTCGGGCTGCGGCGCGGTCTGCGGCCCGGTCGTCTCGCTGCGCAGCACCCCCAGCAGTCGCCGCATGTCGGTCAGGGCGTCGCGGGCCGAGGCGGCGATGGCGACGAATTCCGCGGCCGCCGGCGCCGGCACGTCGGTCAGCCGGTACGGGGCGGTCTCCGCCTGCACGGCGATTAGCGACATGTGGTGGGCCACGACGTCGTGCAGCTCCCGGGCGATCCGGGTGCGCTCCTCCAGCACCGCGCGGCGTTCGTGCTCCCGCTCGCTCAGCTCGGTCTGCGCGGCCAGCGCGCGCCGGGACAGCCGGTTGCGTCGGATCAGGTCGCCGACGATCGCCAGCGCGCCGAGCAGCGCCAGGACGGCGGCCCGGTGCTCGGCGCGCACCAGCGTGAGCACCGGCACCGCGGTGATCGCCACCACCCAGGCCAGCACCGGCCGGTCGACCCGCGCGACGACCACCGCGACCACCGCGATCGACCCGAGCGCCAGCGGCGGGGTCCACGGGCCGGGCATGTCGGCGGGCGCGTTGAACGTGCACACCAGCAGGGCCAGCACCGTCAGCCGCCAGGCCAGCAGTGGACGCCGGGGCAGCGCCAGCAGCGGCGCCACGGTCATCACCGCGAACAGCACCGCGATCGGCGTCGGCAGGCCCCAGTCGCTCTCCACGGCGACGGTGATCCAGAAGAGGCCGAGCGCGGCGAGCAGCCCGACCGGGGCGGCGTACCGGGCCAGCCTGGGCCAGCGGGCCAGCAGCGGTCGACCGGGCGGGGTGTCCGGGCCCAGCAGGGTCTGTCGTAGGGCCGCAAGGGCCGCGGCGATCGGTTGCCGGTTCACCACCGGGAGGCTACGGGCCGGCACCTCCGTGGGGCGTCCCACCAGGGGTTGACCCCGGTGTCGTACCGCAGTGTGACGCGACTCCCGTTAGCGCTTACCTACCGGTAACGCCTAGGCTCCGACGCGTCCGTGCTGACCGTTCGCAAGGGGGAATCGTGGCCCGTACCGTGCTGGTGACCGGGGGTAACCGGGGAATCGGCCTGGCCATCGCGCAGGCCTTCGCCAAGCAGGGCGACCGGGTGGCGGTGACCCACCGCAGCGGGGACGCCCCCGAGGGGCTGTTCGGGGTGCGGGCCGACGTCACCGACGCGGCCTCGGTCGACGCCGCGTTCACCGCCGTCGAGGCCGAGCTGGGGCCGGTCGAGGTGCTGGTCTCCAACGCCGGCATCACCGACGACACGCTGCTGCTGCGGATGTCCGAGGAGCAGTTCACCGGGGTGCTGGACACCAACCTCACCGGCGCGTTCCGGTGCGCCAAGCGGGCCTCCGGCAAGATGCTCCGGGCCCGGTGGGGTCGCATGATCTTCGTCTCGTCGGTGGTCGCCCTCTCCGGCGGCGCCGGTCAGGTCAACTACGCCGCCAGCAAGGCCGGCCTGGTCGGCGTGGCCCGCTCGATCACCCGCGAGCTGGGCAGCCGCAACATCACCGCGAACGTGGTGGCGCCGGGCTTCATCGACACCGACATGACCGCCGTCCTGACCGAGGACCGCAAGGCGGAGATCCGCAAGTCCATCCCGGCCGGCCGGATGGCCAGCCCGGACGAGGTCGCCGCGGTGGTCACCTGGCTGGCCGGGGACACCGCCGGATACATCTCCGGCGCCGTGATCCCGGTCGACGGTGGCCTCGGCATGGGCCACTGACCAGCGCTTCTCGACAACGTACGGAGGAATTCCCGGATGTCCGGACTGCTCGCCGGTAAGCGGCTGCTCGTCACCGGTGTCATCACCGACGCCTCGATCGCCTTCTCGGTGGCGAAGCTCGCCCAGGAGAACGGCGCCCAGGTCGTGCTCACCGGCTACGGCCGGCTCTCCCTGGTCGAGCGGATCGCCAAGCGGCTGCCCGAGCCCGCCCCGGTGATCGAGGTGGACGTGACCAACACCGAGCACCTGGCCAACCTCGCCGACCGGGTCCGCGAGCACGTCGACGGGCTCGACGGCGTCGTGCACTCGATCGGGTTCGCCCCGCAGAGCTGCCTGGGCGGCGGTTTCCTCGACGCCCCCTGGGAGGACGTGGCGACCGCGCTGCACGTCTCCACCTTCTCGTACAAGTCGCTGGCCATGGCGGCGCTGCCGCTGATGTCCGCCGGCGGCGCGGTGGTCGGCCTGACCTTCGACGCGACGAAGGCGTGGCCGGTGTACGACTGGATGGGCGTGGCGAAGGCCGGTCTGGAGTCGGCGTCCCGCTACCTGGCGCTGCACCTGGGCAAGCAGGGCATCCGCAGCAACCTGGTCGCCGCCGGGCCGCTGCGCACCATCGCCGCGAAGTCGATCCCCGGCTTCGACCAGTTCGAGGACGCCTGGACCGAGCGCGCCCCGCTGGGCTGGAGCCTCACCGACCAGGAGCCCGCCGCCCGGGCCTGCCTGGCGCTGCTGTCCGACTGGTTCCCGGCGACCACCGGCGAGATCGTGCACGTCGACGGCGGCTACCACGCCATCGGCGCCTGACGTACCCCGGCGGCGCCCCGAGGGGCCGTCCCGTGTGATCTGTGCGGGTCGGACCAGGGGGCGTCGCCGGGCGGTTCCGGCCGTGGGGCAAGAATGGACCCATGGCGTACGACGCGGTGGTGCTGGTGTCCTTCGGTGGGCCGGAGCGGCCCGAGGACGTGATGCCGTTCCTGCAGAACGTGACCCGGGGCCGGGGCGTGCCGCCCGAGCGGCTGGCCGAGGTCGCCGAGCACTACCAGCACTTCGGCGGGGTGTCCCCGATCAACCAGCAGTGCCGTGACCTGCTGGCCGCCGTGCGCGCCGACTTCGCCGCACACGGTCTCGACCTGCCCGTCTACTGGGGCAACCGCAACTGGGACCCGCTGCTCGCGGACACCGTGACCCGGATGCGCGACGACGGCGTCACCCGGGCGCTCGCGTTCGTCACCAGCGCGTACGGCGGCTACTCGTCCTGCCGGCAGTACCAGGAGGACATCGCCGCCGCCCGGGCCGCGGTCGGCCCGGACGCCCCGGTGATCGAGAAGCTGCGCCAGTTCTGGGACCATCCCGGCTTCGTCGAGCCGCACGTCGACGCGGTCCGGGCCGCCCTGGGTCAGCTCGACCCGGCGAAGCGGGACACCACCCGGCTGGTCTTCACCGCTCACTCCATCCCCAGCTCGATGGCGGCCAACGCCGGCCCGCACGGCGGCCGGTACGAGGCGCAGCTGCACGAGACCGCCCGGCTGGTGGCCGCGGCCGCCGCCCCCGACCTGCCGTACGACCTCGTCTGGCAGAGCCGCTCCGGCCCGCCGCAGGTGCCGTGGCTGGAGCCGGACATCAACGACCATCTGGCGACCCTCGCCGAGAGCGGCACCACCGGGGTGGTGGTCAGCCCGATCGGGTTCGTCTCCGACCACCTGGAGGTGGTGTGGGACCTGGACACCGAGGCGCTGGAGACGGCCAAGCAGCTCGGTCTGGAATTCGTCCGGGCCGACACCCCGGGCATCGACCCGCGTTTCGTGGCCATGGTGCGTGAGCTGGTCACCGAGCGGACCGATCCGGACGGCGCGCAGCTGCGCCGCCGCCTGGGCGAGCTGCCGATGTGGGACACCTGCCCCACCGTGTGCTGCGTGCCGACCCGTCGTCCGACGCCTGCCGGAGGCACCGATGCATGACCGTAAGCCCGTGCAGAGCTGGCTGACCGACATGGACGGCGTGCTCGTGCACGAGGGCCAGCCGGTGCCCGGAGCGCCGGAGTTCATCAACCGGCTGCGCTCGTCCGGCAAGCCGTTCCTGGTGCTGACCAACAACTCGATCTACACCCCGCGCGATCTGACCGCCCGGCTGAGCCGGATGGGGCTGGACGTTCCGGAGGAGTCGATCTGGTCCTCGGCGCTGGCCACCGGCCAGTTCCTGGCGGACCAGCGGCCCGGCGGCACCGCGTACGTGATCGGGGAGGCCGGACTGACCACGGCGCTGCACGCGGTCGGCTACGTGCTCACCGATTTCGCCCCGGACTACGTGGTGCTCGGCGAGACCCGCACCTACAGCTTCGAGGCGATCACCAAGGCGGTCCGGTTGATCAACGACGGGGCCCGGTTCATCTGCACCAACCCCGACGTCACCGGCCCGTCGGTGGAGGGCGCGCTGCCGGCCGCCGGCTCCGTCGCCGCCATGATCTCCAAGGCGACCGGGGTCGAGCCGTACTTCGTCGGCAAGCCGAACCCGATGATGATGCGCTCGGCGCTGAACACCATCAACGCGCACTCGGAGAGCACCGCGATGATCGGCGACCGGATGGACACCGACATCCTGTGCGGTCTGGAGGCCGGGCTGGAGACCATCCTGGTGCTCACCGGGATCAGCAGCCGCACCGAGGCGGAGCGCTACCCGTACCGCCCGTCCCGGATCGTCAACTCCGTGGCGGATCTGCTCGACGAAGTGTGACCGGCCGGTTTCGGCGGCCCGCTGCCAGGTGTCGGTGCTGACGGCGAGCCACTCTGATCATCCAGACGAAGAACAGCATCTCGGCGGTGGCGAATATCAGAAAGACCGCGGTCTCGACCAAGGTTGCCTCCCGTCAGGGGCGCAGTGGGGCGTTGCAGGCGGCCACCAGCGCCTGCCGGCAGGCCGTCGTGAGCGGGCGGAGCGCGGCGTCGCGCTGCTGCGCCTCGTAGTTGTTGATCGCGCCACCGGGCGCGGCGTGCCCGGCCAGCGCGAGCACCCGGTCGAGCACCGCGGCGCGGGCGAAGAGCCGGCGGGCCCGCGGGTCGAAGCCGGGTGGCAGGTCGGTGGCGCCGTCCGGGCGGCGCAGCGCGGCCAGCGCCCCGGCCAGCTCGGGTCGCCACTGGGCGACGTCGAGGCGGGTCAGCGCGGCGGTCGTCTCGGCCAGCGCGGCGGCCAGCTCGGCCTCCGCCTCGGCGGCGCCGGGCAGCGACAGTGAGGCGGCGGGCGCGTTCGCCGGCAGCGGGTAGACCCGCCAGAGCACCGTCTCGAAACAGTCCCCGGAGCCGGAGGTGTGCGACCGGACCTGCGGGATCAACCCGAGCGAACCGGCCACCACCGCCTCACCGGCGACCAGCGCCGCACCGGCGAAGTCGCCGGGACCGGGCAGCCCCCGCGGGTCGCCCGGCGCGGGCAGCACCAGCCGGATCTCGTCCGGGGAGAGCTTGGCCAGGGTGGGCAGCGCGGCGCCCAGCGGGACGTCGGTCCAGGTGCCGGGGGCGTCCGCAACGAGGTGCTCCTCGTCGCCGGCGATGGCGTCGGCGACCTCGTCGTACGGCACCAACCCGGCGCGCCACGCGCGCACCCAGGCGACGAACCGGCTCGACCGGCGCGGCGTGAGTGTGGCCGCGCCCGTTGCGGGGGTGGACATGCCGAAAGGGTACGTGGTCATCACCGGCCGTGTCTCGACTGCCGCTCCGGCCGCCCGCCCTCCGCGTTGATCATGTAGTTGTGGTGGGTAATCACTGCTGGTTCATGACGATTTGCGAGGCACCACGACTCCAAGATCGGCGGGGGACGGCGGGGGAGAACGGGGGAGAGC
>NZ_RCVI01000425.1:0-7197 GCF_003667455.1 Micromonospora sp. CV4
GGCCAGCCCCTCGCGCAGCGCGAAGCGGTGCAGGCCGCGCACGGCGCTGGCCGCGCGGGCGGCGGAGGAGACCGCCAGCGGCGGGTGCGCGTCGTCGCCGGCGCGCAGCCGGGCCAGGTGCGATTCGACGACGCCGGCGCCGACCGACGCGAGGTCGGCGATGCCGGCGTCCGCCAGGGTCGCGAGGTAGCGGTCCAGGTCCCGGCGGTACGAGGCGAGGGTGTTCGCGGACAGGCCCCGCTCGACGGTGAGGTGGTCGAGGTAGCCGCGCACGGCACGGCGCAGGGCCGGCGCGGGCTGCTCGCCCGCGCCGGCCCCGTCCGCGATGCCGGTCAGCCCGCCACCGCTCAGGCGAGCACGTCGGCCAGCGGGAGCACGTCCATGCCGTGCGACTCGGCGACCGGGCCGTAGGTGACCCGCCCGTCGTGGGTGTTCAGACCCAGCGCCAGCGCCGGGTCGCGGCGCAGCGCCTCGCGCCAGCCCTGGTTGGCCAGCTCCAGGGCGTACGGCAGGGTGACGTTGGTCAGCGCGTAGGTGCTGGTGTTCGGCACCGCGCCGGGCATGTTCGCCACGCAGTAGAAGATCGACTCGTGGACCTTGTAGACCGGGTCGGCGTGCGTGGTGGGGCGCGAGTCCTCGAAGCAGCCGCCCTGGTCGATGGCGATGTCGACGAGCACGCTGCCCGGCTTCATCCGCGAGACCAGCTCGTTGGAGATCAGGGTCGGCGCCTTGGCGCCGGGCACCAGCACCGCGCCGATGACCAGGTCGGCGTCGAGCACGGCCCGCTCGATCTCGTACGCGTTGGAGGCGACAGTCTGCAGGTGGCCCCGGTAGATGGCGTCGGCCTGGCGCAGCCGGGCGACGTTCTTGTCCAGCAGCAGCACCTCGGACTGCAGGCCCAGCGCGATCGCGGCGGCGTTCATGCCGGAGACGCCGGCGCCGATGACCACGGTCTTGGCCGCGTACACGCCGGAGACGCCGCCGGGCAGCACCCCGCGGCCACCACCGGTACGCATCATGTAGAAGGCGCCCACCTGCGGGGCGAGCCGGCCGGCCACCTCGGACATCGGGGCGAGCAGCGGCAACGACCGGTCCGGCAGCTCGACGGTCTCGTACGCGATGCCGGTGACCTTGCGGTCGATCAGCGCGTCGGTGCACTCCTTGGAGGCGGCCAGGTGCAGGTAGGTGAAGAGCACCTGCCCCTCGCGCATCCGGTGGTACTCCTCGGCGATCGGCTCCTTGACCTTGAGCACCAGCTCGGCGGTGTCCCACACCTCGTCGGCGGTGGGCAGGATCGTGGCGCCCGCCGCGGCGAACTCCTCGTCGCTGATGCTGGAGCCGACCCCGGCGCCGGACTCGACGAAGACCTGGTGACCGCTGCGGGTGAACTCGTTGACGCCCGCCGGCGTGATCGCCACGCGGTACTCGTGGTTCTTGACCTCGCGTGGGATTCCGACCTTCACGATGCAGACACCTCTCTTCGGGGCTGCTCTCCCCCGACTGCTCGGTGCCGCGACGGCCCCATTGCCACCGCGGTCCACCGGTCCCGCCGGCGGCAGTCTAGGCGCGCCCGGCCCCACCACGGGCCAGCACAGTGGCATCCGGTGCCGGGGTGACCTGACGGAGTGTCAGGGCATCGACCGGGCCGGCGGTGGGAGGCAACCTCAGCCGTCAGGACAATGTTCACCCATTATCGTCCCATCTGGTGAGTACCGCTGCGGACAGCGGGCGAGTGGATCACTAGTGTGTCCGCCCATGACCACTCCTCCTTACCAGCCGGGGTACGCCCCCGGTTACTCCGACAAGAGCAAGGTCGTCGCGGGCATCCTCGGCATCCTGCTCGGCACCTTCGGCGCCGGTCGGTTCTACACCGGACACACCAAGATCGCCGTGCTGCAGCTCGTGGTGAGCCTCGTGACCTGCGGCTTCGGCGCGCTCTGGGGCCTCATCGACGGCATCCTCATCCTGGTCAACGGCGGCACGGACGCCCAGGGCCGGCCGCTGCGCGACTGATCCACCGGAACGCCAAAGGGCCCCGCGGCGAACCGCGGGGCCCTTTGGCGCGTACCCCTCGCCGGCTGGACCGGCGGTGATCCTCAGCGCGGCAGCGGTGCGTCCGCGGGGCGCAGCACCGACCAGCCGGCGTCCCGGGCGCGGGCCGCGGCCAGCAGCCCGGCCACCGCGGATGCGTTGGTGATCTCGCCGGCCAGAACCATGCCGACGGCCTCGTCCAGGTCGATCCGGACGACCTGCAGGTCGGCCTCCTCGTCGCGGCGGTCGTGGCGCTCACCGGCCGGCACGTCGGCCAGGTCCCGCGCCAGGTACACCCGGACCAGCTCGTTGGTGAAACCGGGCGAGCTGTGCAGGTCGACCAGCACGTCGATCCGCCCGGCGGTGAGGTCGGCCTCCTCGGCCAACTCCCGCAGCGCGGCCGCCGGCAACTCCTCGCCGGAGACGTCCATGAGCCCGGCCGGCAGCTCCCACAGGTGCCGGCCGACCGGATGCCGGTACTGCCGGATCAGCACCACCTGGCCGACGTCGTCGAGCGCCACCACGGCCACCGCCCCGACGTGCCGCACGAGGTCACGCGCGGCGGTCCCGCCGCCGGGCATGGTGACCTCCTCGCTGACCACGGTGAAGATCCGGCCCCGGTAACGCTCCTCGCGCGAGCGCACCTCGTAGCGGTGCTCGACGGCGCTTCGCGCCGCGCTGCTGTGCCCGTTGGCTCGCTCGCTGCGCTCGCTCACGACGCGGACGACGCCTTCGTCGCGGCGCCGTTGCGGGCCGCCCGGCGCGTCGTCGGGGCCTCCGTCGCCGCGTCCAGGTCGACCGGCAGCTGGTCGGCCTGCGAGTACGTCACGGCGGCCTTGACGAACGAGGCGAACAGCGGGTGCGGGCGGGTGGGGCGGCTCTTCAACTCCGGGTGCGCCTGGGTGGCCACGAAGAACGGGTGCAGGCCCCGGTCCAGCTCGATGAACTCGACCAGCCGGCCGTCCGGCGAGGTGCCGGAGATGAGCAGACCCGCCTTGGTCAGCGCGTCGCGGTAGGCGTTGTTCACCTCGTAGCGGTGCCGGTGCCGCTCACTGATGTCGGTGCTGCCGTACGCCTCGGCGACGATGGAGCCCTCGGTCAGCGTCGCCGGGTACGCCCCGAGCCGCATGGTGCCGCCCAGGTCGCCCTTGCCCGCGACGATGTCCTCCTGGTCGGCCATCGTGGCGATGACCGGGTGCGCGGCCTGCTCGTCGAACTCCAGCGAGTTGGCGCCGTCCAGGCCGGCCAGGTGCCGGGCCACGTCGATGGTCATGCACTGCAGGCCGAGGCAGAGGCCGAGCAGCGGGATGCCGTTCTCGCGGGCGTACCGGGCGGTGCCGATCTTGCCCTCGATGCCGCGCACCCCGAAACCGCCCGGGATGAGGATGCCGTCCACGCCGGCCAGGGCCGCCGCGGCGCCGGCCGGGGTGACGCACTCGTCGCTGGGCACCCAGCGCAGCTGCACCCGGGCCCGGTGGCCGAACCCGGCCGCGCGGATCGCCTCGCTCACCGACAGGTACGCGTCCGGCAGGTCGACGTACTTGCCGACCACCGCGACGGTGACCGTGTGCCGAGGCCGGTGCACCCGCTCCAGCAGGTCGTCCCAGCTGGTCCAGTCCACGTCCCGAAAGGAGAGCCCGAGCCGGCGCACCACGTACGCGTCCAGCCCCTCACGGTGCAGCACCTTCGGGATGTCGTAGATGCTCGGCGCGTCCGGCGCGGCGACGACCGCCTCGGCGTCCACGTCGCAGTAGAGCGACAGCTTCTCCTTGAGCTTCTCCGGAATCTCCCGGTCGCAGCGCAGCACGATCGCGTCCGGCTGGATACCGATGTTGCGCAGCTGCGCCACCGAGTGCTGGGTCGGCTTGGTCTTCAGCTCACCCGACGGCGCGAGGTAGGGCACCAGCGAGACGTGCAGGTAGAAGCAGTTGTCCCGACCCAGGTCGTGGCGCACCTGGCGGATCGCCTCCAGGAACGGCAGCGACTCGATGTCGCCGACCGTGCCGCCGACCTCGGTGATCACCACGTCGGGGACGTGGCCGTCGTCGTCCGGCTCGCCCATTGCCAGGATCCGGGACTTGATCTCATTGGTGATGTGCGGGATGACCTGGACGGTGTCGCCCAGGTACTCGCCGCGCCGCTCCTTGGCGATCACGTCGGAGTAGATCTGGCCCGTGGTGACGTTCGCCTTGCCGGACAACGCCCGGTCCAGGAAACGCTCGTAGTGGCCGACGTCGAGGTCGGTCTCGGCGCCGTCCTCGGTGACGAAGACCTCGCCGTGCTGGAACGGGTTCATCGTCCCCGGGTCGACGTTGAGGTAGGGGTCGAGCTTCTGCATCACGACGCGCAGCCCGCGCGCGGTCAACAGGTTGCCGAGGCTGGAGGCGGTGAGGCCCTTACCCAGCGAGGAGGCGACGCCCCCGGTGACGAAAATGTGCCTGGTCGTCCGTGCTGATGGGGCCAAGGCCTGCTCCCGTGTCGTCTGTCGCGGTCATGCAGACCGCCGTGCTTGATCAGCAAAGTGATCACGCGATCCACGGGATTCCACGGTAACACCTCCCGGACGGGTACTCGCAGGCCGCACCCGGGGTGGCACCCCGCGGGGGCGCCACGACGGCGTCCCGGCGCTCAGGGAGCGGCAACCTCGGTCGATGATCGGGTGATCTGCCGGGGCGGTCGCGCCACCGTCGGCGCGGTGTCCGCCGGGTCGACCGGTCCTTGCGCCGACGCCGCCTGCGCCGTCTGCGCCGTCTGCGCCGCCTCCGCCGCCTCCGCCGACGGGGCGTCCGGCGTCGGCTCCGGCGCGGCAGGACCGTCCAGCTTCGGCTCCGCCGGGTCGGCGGGCTCCCGGTCGGCCGGCGTGGCCGGGTTCGGGGTCCGTCCGACCCTTGCGGGCGGGCCGCTGATCGGGCGGGGATGCACCGCGCCCAGTGGCCCACCACCGCCGGTCGGGCCGTCACCCCCACCGGCCGGCCCGCTGCCGCCGAAACCGGAATCGTCGTCGGCGGCGTCGTCGCGGGTGCGCACCCCGACCGGGCGGGTACGGTCCGCGGCGTGCCCGAGCACCCGCAGCGAGGCCAGCGCGGCCATCGGCACCACCACCGCGGCGGCGGCGCCGGCGACGTCCAGCGCCGCGCCGTCGGGCACGCCGCCGAGCACCGCGGCGACCGCGGTGCCGGCCAGCGCGGCCCGCACGGCCGGGTAGATGCCGAACAGGCGCGTCAGCCCGCCCCACGGCTGCAACAGGGCGAACCACACCAGCAGGGCGCCGGCCAGGGCCAGCACGGTCAGCGGGCTGTTGACCAGCGTCTCGAAGTTCGCGGTGCTGGACCGGTGCACGGTGAACCCGCCGGTGCCGTCGCCCACGGCGGACAGGAACCGGCCCAGGCTGCCCCGCTCCGCCGGCGCACGGCGCAGGTCCACCACCGCGAAGCCGATACCGACCGCCAGGGCGGCCATGGTGGCCCAGGCCAGCCTGCTGATCGTCAGCCAGCCGCCGGCGCTGATCGCGGCGGCCACGCTCAGCCCGGCGGTCAGCGCGATCGCGCCGACCGGGTCGGCGCCCAGGTACGGGCTGCCGACCACCACGACGGCCAGACCGCCGACGGCCACCATCACCGCCGGCCGCCAGGTGCGGTGCACCCGCTGGGCGAGCCAGCCCGCGCTCAGCAGCGCGCCGGCCAGGAACACCCCCAACCCGACCGTGCTCAGGCCGGAGTACCGGCCACCCTGCAACGCGGAGTAGCCGACCACGCCGTTGAGCTGGAGCCGGGCCCCGGTGAGCACGTCCAGCCCGACGACGAGGGCGGTGAGGCCGCCCACCGCGCCGAACGGGCCGAGGGTGCCGGCGTACCCGGGGACGAACCGGACCGCCGCGGTGCCGGCGGCCACCAGCAGCGCGGTTACCCCGGCGAAGATCCAACCCGGGTGCCCGCCGCGCCACCAGGGCACCGCGTCGGCGAGCAGCGCGGCCGGCACGGTCAACGCCGCGGCCACCAGCAGCAGCTCGACCACCGCCACGACCCGCGCGGGCGCCGGTGTGGGCCCGGCCGGCCCGGCGTGCGGGCGGGCCCGACGCAGCAGCGGCAACACCGCCAGGGCCAGCAGCACCTGCAACCCGGCGAGCAGGGTGAAGAACCAGCCGGAGACGCTGCGCTGCGCGGCCGCCTCCCGGTCCGCGTCGGCCGGCGCGGTGATCGCCTCGGCCAGGTCGGCCGGGCGGCCGCCGGTGCTCAGCGCCGGCCGGCCGAGAAAGAGCCGGTCCGGCATCGGCCGGCCCAGCGCGGCCAGCGCGGTCGGCGCGAGGTCGACAAGTTGCAGGTATCCGTCGCGGCCGGTGCTGGCCGAGGTGAGCCAGCCCCGCTCCCAGCCCGGCCCGTCGGCGACCGCCACGTGCAGTCGGGACGGCTGGGCGGTGTCGGAGATCCCGGCGACCAGCACCAGCGACCGCGGCGGCCGGGCGGCCAGCACCCGGGCCAGCTGGGCGTCCGCCGCGCGGGCCGCCACGGCGCGCGCCGCCGGGTCGGTCCCGTCGACCGTGCCGAGGTCGACGATGCTCAGCACGCACGAGCCGAGCAGCGGGCGCGGATCGGCCGGCAGCCCCGAGGCGTACCGGTCGACGCGGCCGAACGGTCGGGCGGCGGCCACGGCCGCACCCGGACCGACCGCGACCGAGCAGCGCACCGACTCCGACAGCGACCCGGGCATGGTGCCCCAGGGCAGCTGCTGCTGGTTGTACTGGACCACGCTCTCCTGGTCGGGCAGATTCGCGCCGATGCCGTCCGGCTGCTCCACGGCCACCCCGCCCGGCGGGCAGGCGCCGGCCTGCCGGCTGCCGTTCCACCCGGCGAAGCTGCCCGCGCCCAGGGTCAGCCAGCCGTCCACCGGGCAGGTGGGTCGGTGCGCGGAACGCACCGACAGCGAGCCGATCGAGCCGTCCTGCGCCATCCGCCACAGTGTCGGGGTGCTCTGCGGGTCCACGTCCTCCCAGCGCAGGCCGGCGACCCCGGCGAGCACCACGAAGTCGGCGGTGCGCTGCGCCCCCCCCCCCCCCCCCCCCCCCCCCCCCCCCCCCCCCCCCCCCCCCCCCCCCCCCCCCCCCCCCCCCCCCCCCCCCCCCCCCCCCCCCCCCCCCCCCCCCCCCCCCCCCCCCCCCCCCCCCCCCCC
>NZ_RCVI01000444.1:0-7197 GCF_003667455.1 Micromonospora sp. CV4
AGGGCGGCCACGGCAAGCGCGCGCAGCGCCGGCCGGTCCAGCTTGCCGCTGGTCGGGCTCACCGGCAGGGCGGCGCGGCGCAGCACCCGGGCCGGCAGCATCGCGGCGGTCAGCCGGCTGCCGGCGTACGCCCGCAGCTCGGCGTCGCCCGGCGCGTCCGCCGGAGTGAGGAATGCGACCAGCTCGGCGCCGGCCGGGCCGGGCACCGCCTCGACGGCGACCCCGGTCACCCCGGGCAGCCCGGCGAGCACCGCCTCCACCTCGCCCAACTCGATGCGCTGCCCACGGATCTTGACCTGCCGGTCGGCCCGGCCGAGGTAGACGATCCGCCCGTCCGGGCCGCGCCGGACCAGGTCGCCGGTGCGGTACAGCCGCTCGCCGGGTCGGCCGGAGAACGGGTCGGGCACGAACCGCTCGGCGGTCAGCGCCGGGCGGCCCAGGTAGCCGTCGGCCAGCCCCGGTCCGCCGATCAGCAGCTCGCCGGTCTCCCCCGGTGGCACCGGGTCCAGCGCACCGTCCACCACGTACGCCCGGTGGTTGGGCAGTGGCCGGCCGATCGGCACCGGCTCGGTCTCGGTGGCGCTCAACGGGCCGCTGACCGCGAGCACCGTCGTCTCGGTGGGGCCGTAGCCGTTGAGGAAGCGACGGCCGGGCGCCCAGCGGGCGGCCAGCGCGGCCGGCACCGCCTCACCGCCGCAGAGCACCGTGCGCCAGGCGGGAAGCTCGGCCGGGTCCAGCATGGCCAGCACGGTGGGCGTGATGAAGCCCCAGTTGACCTCGTGCTCCGCGATGAAGCGCGTCAGCCGGACCGGGTCGGCGCGGTCCTCGGCGCCGAGCAGTTGCACCGTGCCGCCGAGCACCAGCGGCACGAACAGGTCCATGGTGGCCGCGTCGAAGCCGAGCGAGGCGATGCCGAGGCTGCGTACGCCGGCGTCGGCGCCGGTGAGCGTGACCACCCCGGTGACGAACTCGACCACGTTGCGGTGGCTGGTTAGCACCCCCTTGGGTCGACCGGTGGAGCCCGAGGTGAACAGCACGTACGCGGGGTCGCCGGGGGTGGCCGGGCAGGGCACGAGGGGGGCCGGGCCGGGCAGGCCGACCGCCTCGACACCGGGCGCGTCGCCGAACTCCGCCTCGGCGGCGTCACCGACCACGAGGGACACGCCCGCGTCGGCGGCGATCCCGCGCAGCCGCCGACGCGGGCCGCCCGGCTCCAGCGGCACGTAGCAACCGCCGGCCAGCAGCACCCCCAGCACGGTGACGACCAGCTCCGGCCGGCGAGTGCCGCACACCCCCACCCGGCTCTGCCGGCCGACGCCCCGCGCGCGCAGCGCGGCGGCCACCCCGGCGGCCCGGGACACCAGCTCGGCGTAGCTGAGCCGGTCGTCCCACTGGCGCACCGCCACCGCGTCGGGGGTGCGGGCGGCCTGCGCGACCACCAGCTCGGCGATCGTCGTGTCCGGCCAGGGCAAGGGCTCACCGGTCACGGCGCTGATGGACAGGATGTCGGTCACCCGTTCCCCCCGGGGTAGCTGCTCGGATCGGTGACGTGCAGACGCAGCTCGCTGACGTAACCGCGGCCCTGCGCATCGGTCACCCAGCTCTCGCCCGGTCCGGGCAGCAGCTCGGTGACGACGACCGCGACGTCCGGCGCGACGCGGGCGGCGGCGTCGGCCATCGCGCACAGCGACTGGGCGTACAGCGGGCCGGTCAGGTCGACGTAGCAGGGCTTGAGCTCGGTGCCGATCTTGACGAACACCCGCTCGGGCAGGCCGAGCCGGGCCCGCCACCGGCGCACCGCGAGGAACCGCTCGCCCTCTCCGGTCACCCCGGCCAGGCCGCTGTCCGCCACGGTGGTCCGCCAGGTGCAGCGGGACACGACCAGCCGGTCGATGGTGATCCTGGGCGTGTGCGGCGCCGGGTCGAGCAGCTTGAAGGCGTCCACCAGCAGCGAGCCGAGCAGGTTGGCGAAGACCTCCACCAGCGGCCAGCGGCTGCCGTCGGGCAGCACCGCCGCCAGCCGATCGCCGGACGGCACCACCCGTACCTCGGTCGCCGGGACCAGCCGGTCCACCTCGCCGCCGCGGGCGGTGTCGATGCCGAGCTGCCGGTCCGCCGGGCCGGTCAGCCCGTACGTGGTGCGGGTCGTGACCCGGGGGAAGCCCTCCGGGTAGAGCACCCGCACCCGGGCCGGACCCAGGTCGGCGTCGAGTCCGGCGCGCAGCGCCGCCGGATCCGGGTGGAACGGCACGAAGACCGCACTGTCGAAGGTGGCGGTGGCCGGGTGCAGCTCACCGAGCACGAGCAGGAACTCGCCGCGGTTCAGCGCGGCCAGGTCGATGGCGCTGATCTGCACGTCCGGGCTGTGGATCCGGGCCGACGGCCAGCCCGGGGCGTCCGCCGGGAACACCCGCCGGGCCCGCTCGGCCAGCTCCGTGCCACGCAGCCGCAGCTCGGGCTGACCGGGCGGCAGCGCGGCCAGACCGAACAGCTCGGCCCAGCGGGCGGTGAAGCCGGCGCCGGCGGCGGCCAGTGGCCCGTCCGGCGCGACCAGCAGCCCCTGGGCCAGCGACCAGACGTCCGCCAGCCGCACCGGCCCGTCGTGGCGCAGGTCCTCGTACAACTCGGCGAGGATCCGTTCGCAGCCGGCGCCGATCTCGGCGGTCAGCCACCGGGCGGCCTGGAGCAGCACGGCCAGCGGCACGGCGAGGGCCTCGAGCACCGCCGCGCCGACGGTGACCGTCAGGTCGCGGGCGGTCTCCTCGTAGACCACGGTGCGGCCGACGTACATCTGACCGGCCTGTCGGGTGGCCGGCCGGCCGGTGACCGCGGTGAACTCCTCGTTCAGCGCGGCCAGCGCCGCGCCGAGCCGGTCCGGGTCGCCGGCCGCCGCGGCGACCTCGTCGCGGGCCGCGCAGAGCCGGTCGAAGCCGGCGGTCACCCCGGCGCGCAGCGTCGGGTCGCCGATCGCGGCCAGCCGGTCGCGCAGCACCTGCTCGGCCCGCGGACTGATCGGCAGGCCGGCGTCCCAGGTCAGCAGGCCACGCTCGACCAGCCGATCGAGCAGCAGGAACGCGTCGTCGCTCGTGCGCAGGCCGGCGTCGCCGTCGGCGTGCACCCGCTCGACCAGCCGCACCGCGGGGGTACGCCCGTCGCAGCGGGCCAGCAACCGCGCCTCCAGCGCGGACAACTCCACCGGCGGGTGCAGCGGCCGGTGCAGCAGCCGGCCCACCACGCTCAGGTGCGGCGGCAACGCCGGCGCCCACCAGCGGCGTACGGCCGGGTCGTCGGCGAGCCGGTCGGCGTACGCGATCAGCGCCCACGCCTCGAAGTGGACCTCCCGCCGGGACACCAGTTCCGGTCCTGGCCGCAGCCGGGTCGCCGGGTCGGTGGGGTCGAGGCTGCCCCAGCACACCGGGCCGAAGAACCCGATGGTCTCGGCCTTGCCGCAGTAGCGCTGCCAGTAGCGCAGCACGCTCAGCTCACGCTTGCGCCGCCGCACGTTGCGCGTCGCCGGATCGGTGCGCAGCAGGCCGTCCAGGGCGATCAGCATCTCCGGGTTCTGCCAGGTCACCGCCTCGCGCACCAGCGGGTCGGCGGCGATCCGCCCGGCCGTCGCCGAAGCGTCGGCCAGCGCCACGGCCAGCGCCTTGTCGAACACCTCGGTGGCGACCTCGCCGGCCAGCAGCGCGTCGGCGGCGTCGGCGGCGTCCGGGGCGGCGAACGCGTCCAGCCCGACCGCCGGGAACCCGGCGGTGCGCAACACCACGTCGCGCCACACCGACCAGCCGGTCTCGCCGAGCGGCAGCCGGTGGCTCATCGGGCCAGCTCCGGCTCGGCGGCGTCCACGATGTGCAGCCGCAGCTCGCTGAAGTAGCGCCGGCCGGCGGCGTCGGGCACCCAGGCGTCGTCCGGGGTGGGCAGCATCTCACTGACCACCAGCGTGACGTCGTCACCGCCGTCGCGGCCGGCCGCCCGCACCATCGTGCAGAACAGGCTGGCGAACGCGGGGCTGCTCAGGTCGACGAAGCACGGCTTGGTCTCGGTGCCGAGCTTGACGTACACCTGCTCGGGCAGGCCGAGCCCGCGCCGCCACTCGCGCACCGCCAGGTAGCGGGCCCGGTCGCCGGTCACCGTCGCCAGGCCGCTCTCCCCCACCGTGGTACGCCAGGTCTGCCGGGCCACCACCAGCCGGTCCAGCGTGATCCGGGGCGTGTACGGCGCGGCGGCGACCAGCTTGAACCCGTCGACGGCGTGGGTGCTGAGCAGGGCGGCGCAGACCTCGGTCAACCGCCAGCGCTGCCCGTCGGCGGCCCTGACGACCAGTCGGCCGGCCTCGTCGTGCACGGTGAGCGCGACGGTGGGCAGCACCCGCTCCTCCTCGGCGCCGGGCGCCGCCGCGAAGGCCAACTGCCGATCGGTCGGGCCGGCCAGCGACTCGGCGACGCGGCTGGTCCGCCGCGGCCAGTCGGTCGGGTAGAGCAGCCGGATGCGACGCGGGCCGAGGTCGGCCGCCAGCGCGGCACGCAGCCGCTCCACGTCGGGGTGCGACGGCGTGACCGCGTAGGTGTCGAACGACGGCCAGGCGGCGTGCAGCTCGCCGAGCACCACGGTGTACTCGCCACGGGCCAGCGCGTCCGCGTCGGCGGCGCAGATCTGCAGGTCGGGGCTGTGCAGCCGGGCGTTGGACCAGTGCGCCGGCAGCGGCGGGAACGCCTCGTCGACGCGGGCGGCCAGGTCCGCCACGTCCAGCCGTACCTCGGTGACGTCCGACGGCTGCCCGGTCAGGCCGAACAGGTCGGCCCAGCGGGCGGCGAACTGCGCGGCGACCGCGTCCACCGGGCGCTCACCGCTGCCCCAGAACAGGCCCTGCACCAGGAACCACAGGTCGGACAGGGCGACCGGGCCGTCGCCCGCCTCGGCGCGCAACTCGTCGTAGAGCTCGCGGAAGACCGCGTCGTACGCCTGCTCCAGCGCGCCGGTCAGCCAGCGGGCGGCCCGCAGCAGCACGGCCAGCGGCGCCGCCAGCTCGTCCAGCAGCGGCGCGCCGAAGACCACGTCCAGGTCCCGGCTGGTGTCCTCGTAGCAGAGGGTGCGGCCGGCGTACATCTGGCCGGCCCGCCGTTGCGGTGGCTGCCCGGTCAGCTCGGTGAACGTCTCGTCGAGCGCGTCCAGCACGGTCCGCAGCCGGTCCGGGTCACCGGCCGCCGCGGCGACCGCGTCCCGGGCGGCGCGCAGCCGGTCGAAGCCGGCCTCGGCGGCGGCCCGGCCCGGGGCGTCACCGATGGCGGCGATCCGTTGGCGCAGCACCTCTTCGGCGTGCGGGGTCACCGGCAGCGCGGCGTCCCAGGTGATCAGCTCCCGCTGCACGAGGCGGTCCAGCAGCTCGTACCCGTCCTCGGGTCGGCGCAGCCCGATCGACTCGTCGGCGAGCACGTCACGAGCCGGGCGGCGGCCGTCGACGGCGGCCAGCAGCGCCGCCTCGACCGGGGACAACGGCACCGGGGGCCGGCCCGGTCGGCGCACCTCGCGGCCGGCGAGGCTCAGGTGCGGGGCGAGCCGGGGGGCCCACCACCGGCGCACCGTGGGGTCCGCACCGATCCGCTCGGCGTACGCGGCCAGCGCCCACGACTCGAACCACACCCAGCGCCGGCGGGTCAGCGCCGCGCCCGGGCGCACCTCGGCGGCGGCCGGCAGGTCGGGGTCGATGGTGACCCAGCAGCTCGGCCCGAAGAAGCCGACGGTCTCGTTCTTGCCGCAGTACCGCTGCCAGTACTTCAGCAGCGCGCGTTCCCGTTCCCGCCGGCGCACGTTGCGGGTGGCCTCGGCGCCACCGCGGACCAGCCCGTCCAATGCGGGCAGGGCACCCCGGTTCTGCCAGGTGACCGCCTCCCGCAGCAACGGGTCCGCGGCCAGGTCGGACAACTGGCCGGCGCTGGCGAGCACGGCCTCGTCGAATTCCTTGTCGAACTGCTCGACGCCGGCGCCGGTGACCAGCAGCTCGTCGGCGGCCGCGGCCGCCCGTGGTGCGGCCAGCAGGGTCAGCCCGTCGGCCGGAAACCCGGTGCTGCGCAGCAGGGCGTCACGCCACACCGACCAGCCGGTGTCACCCAGCGGCACCCGGTGCCCGCCTGCCTCCGGGGCGCCTCCGCCGACGGCCGCGCGCAGGTCGGCGCGGATCGTGGCGGCCAGCGCGGGTAGCGCGTCGTGCAGGAAGAAGTGCCCGGCGTCCAACTCGTGCAGGGTGAAGCCGGCGGTGGTGTGCTCCCGCCAGGCGGCGCTCTGCTGCCGGGTGACCGCCCGGTCGGTGCGACCGCTGAACGCCACGATCGGCACCGGCAGCGGGGCTTCCGGCCGGTAGCGGTAGCCGTCCACCCGGTCGAAGTCCGCGCGCAGCAGCGGCAGCAGCAGCTCGACGAGTTCGGGGTGCTCCAGCAGCCCGGCGGGGAGCCCGCCACCGGCCTCCAGGCGGCGCAGCAGCTCGGCGTCGTCCACCTGGGACAGTCCGTCGAAGACGCTGGGCGCGTTGACGTGCGGGGCGCGGGCGCCACCGATGTAGAGGCGCAGGGGCAGTGGCCGGCCGGTGCGGCGCAGCTCGCGGACCACCTCGAAGCCGACCCGGCCGCCCATCGAGTGCCCGTAGATGGCGTACGGCCGGTCGGCCCGCTCGGCGATGGCCCGGGCCACGTCGGCGATCTGGAATCGCGGGTCCTCGCTGATCCGGTTCTCGCGGCCGGGGAGCTGCACGGGCAGCACCTCGACGTCCGGGCCGAGGCGGTCGGGCCAGTGTCGGAACGCGCTCGCGCCGGCACCGGCGTAGGGCAGGCAGAACAACTGCACCGGTGCCGGGTCGCGGCTGCCGGCGGAGATGAACCAGTTCACCGCACGCCTTTCTGAGGGGGGTCGATCCAGTACCGCTGCCGCTGGAAGGGGTAGGTGGGCAGCGAGGTCCGCCGGATGGTGCCGGCGGGATGCAGGGTGGTGAGGTCGACGTCGTGCCCGGCCACCCAGTCGCCGGCCAGCTCGCGCAGCGGCCCGGGTGTGCCGGTCACCCGCGCGTCGGTGGCCAGCACCTCGTCGAGGGCGGCGACCGCGCCGGCCGGGTCGGTGGCCACCACGGCGGCCCGGTGACCGAACACGCGTCGGCCCAGCGCCAGCGTCGCGGCCACCTCGGCCAGCGCCGGGGTGGCGCTGGGC
>NZ_RCVI01000427.1:0-7162 GCF_003667455.1 Micromonospora sp. CV4
CCCCACAACCCCTACGGCATCCTAGGAGGGTACGTGGAAGGAAGGGCAAGAAAATGCCGGATGGGTTTTTGCCCGTCCGGCATTTTCTTGCCCTTCCTTCCACGTACCCTCCTAGGATGCCGTAGGGGTTGTGGGGTGGTTCGGTGGTGCCGCAACCCGGGTGGGGCCTGTGCGGAGGAGCGGGGGCTGCTGCGCTAAGCTGTATCGGCTGCCGCGAGGGAAACCACGCGGGGGCGGGACGTGGCGCAGCTTGGTAGCGCACTTGACTGGGGGTCAAGGGGTCGTCGGTTCGAATCCGGCCGTCCCGACAACGAGAGGGTTTCCACAGCTCAGAGCCTGTGGAAACCCTCTTTCGTGTTCAAGGTGGTTCGTCGAGGTGGAGCACGCCGCTTATCGACCCCTTGACC
Source organism: Micromonospora sp. CV4 (assembly GCF_003667455.1). Taxonomy (NCBI): domain Bacteria; kingdom Bacillati; phylum Actinomycetota; class Actinomycetes; order Micromonosporales; family Micromonosporaceae; genus Micromonospora; species Micromonospora sp. CV4. The sequence continues at coordinate 408 of NZ_RCVI01000427.1, forward strand.
CGATGGGTGAGCAGACATGGCTCTACTGGACCTGAACAAGCTCACCGCCGACCTGTCCTCGACCTGGGCGGGATACCTGCGCGACTGGGACCGGATGCTGCGTGCGGGCAACTACCCGGAGACGACCCGGTACAACTACCTCCTCGCCGCGGGGCAACTAGCCCGCTACCTGGCCGAGCACTCGCCCGACCCCGATGCCGCCGACGCCGCAAAGGACCCCACCGAGGTGACCCGGGGGCATGCGGACGGGTTCGGCGTTCGGAGCCGAGATGAGCGCACTCGACCATCTGGGTGAGAGTGCGTCTACAGAGTCCCCATCGCCGCCGTTACTCAACGCATCGCTGTCACCCAACTCGGCCGACAGACTGCTCAGCCGGCTGGCGTGCCTTCGCAGCAGTGGTCGTGGTGGTCGGTTACGCTGTCCGGCAAGTGCCAGCCCCCGGGGCGGCGTCTGACCCTCTGGTCGATGCTTCGCGGCGAACTTCGGTGCCGAGTACCGAACGAGCCTTCTATAGAAGAGACCAGACGGAACACGAGTGAATACATAGCGGCACCTACACAGTGCGTGGTCAGAGCACAAGGTCTCCGCCCAGTCGGAGCGGGACCTCTGTCATTGGTCCATAGATGGCCGAGCTGAGTCTTGCCTGTCTCCAGCCCGGTCGCCGAAGCGTGTAGGAGATCGTGTTGGAGAGCGGAACCTTTCAGTCGGGCCTGTCGTCGTGGACTCGCGCGGCTGTCGTCGGCGTCCTTGTAGCCGGAGCTGTCATCGTCCTTCTATCCTCCAACTCGGCGCATCGGGCGGGCATGATTAGGGCGATGGTCGAGCCGATCCACACTGGCCGGTAAACAGCCGACAGGAACGCACACCCGCTCGATCTGGACCTCAGACATCGAGCGGGTGTGCCGTTTACCCAGAACGGCCCTCCCGCTGTTCTCGGGGAATGGTCGGAGATGGGCTGTCTCGTCAGATGGCAGGCGGGTTAGCTCCATCCTCATTTGCCGCGTTCAGCTCGCCAAGCGGCGTGGCGTAGTGGCTCGGTTGCTTAACCGGGCATTCGCCCTGAGGTGCCCATCAGAGCTCCACAGACCCACGCTGCGGACACGTCGTTGGCTTGTCCCGCCAGTGTTCCTTAACGTGTCGTCTCCACAGGACGATATCCAGGACCCGCAGGATGCTCACTCTGTCGCCTACGCCCGAGGTCGTGCGAACTTCGCGGAGGGCAGCGCGCAGGTCACCGCCGTTCTCGGTGAGCCGGTCGTGCAGCCTCAGCCACACGTGCGTCGGCGCTCCGAACTGGCAGCTGACGATCGAGTCGTAGACGGGGATGAGCTTGGGCCGTTTGCGAGCCAGCAGCTTGCCCGCAATCACCCAGCCGATACCGGTCTTCTTGTTCCGATCATTCAGCAACTGCCATGCCTGATCCGCGTGCCCACCATCGACGATTAGCTCGGCGGCGCTGCGGGTGCCCAGCTCTGCATCAGTGGGAATCTTCCGCAAGCGTGCGCTGATATCCCTGCCGAGTTGGCCGTCGAGCAGCGCTCTGCCGACGGCGAACGGAACTTGGACGTTGAGCGCCTCCACCGCATAGAGATCATCCACGGTGATTCTGTCGCGGGTCTCGACACGATCGCCGCCACTCGCGAAGGTCTCGAACCACTGTCCGGTGTACGCCCCGGGCGTGAAGTAGGCCCCAAGATGGCCCACGCCTTCACGACGAACGATGTCGATCAGCTTATCCCGCATCGGCAGATAATACTGAGCACCGGCGCTCAGTCACACCCACCGCCGAGCGAGGTGAACTCGTACGCGCACGGGGTGTACCGTCACGTCGTGCAAACGGCCACCGATCCTGATATACGATCGATGAGTGTCCGGCAACTGCTCGGGCTCTACTCTCGGATCCTCACGGAGCTGATCCGGCGCGGCGTTGTTAGGTCGCGCAATGCCCCTGCCGGCGACCTGGCGGAGTCCGTCGTTGCGAAGGCCTATCGCGGCAAGCTTGCCCCGCAGTCGGAGAAGAGCTGGGATGTTCGTGCGGCGGACGGCACCCTGTTGCAGATCAAGTGCCGCGTCATCGAGCCCGGCAGCCGGCGTACCCACGTCTTTTCGCCGTTTCGGAGCTGGAGCTTCGATGCTTGTGTGTTTGTCATCCTGAGTAGCGTCACCTACGACATTGAGCACGCTGTCGAGGTTCCGGTCGACCAGGTCAGGTCAGCTGCCCGAGCGAGCTCGTGGGTCGCCGGTCACCGGGTATCCCTGAGTCAGATCCGCGTTGGCCTTGATAATGCAGTCGATGTGACTGACCGTCTTCGAGAAGCCTATGGTGCAATGGAGCGATTGGAGTAGAAGCAGGCTATTTGACGTCTCCTGGCGCCGTACTGGCCTGCTGCGGGTCGCGTGCCCACGCAATGTCCCGGTCTACAGGGCTGGACGGCATGGGCCTGCTGTCCTTCAAGGGCGATTGCGTAGTCGGGCGGTGGATGCGTTGAGCTGGGGATCTGTGGGGTGAGTGGCCTCTGTGGAGGCGGGAAGAGCGGGTGAGATCGCCTGGGTGATCATGGAGTTTTCTACGCTTCACGACACCCCGAGGACCTCACCCGCCGATGTCATCATGCGCGATCCCGGCACTGTCCGCAGTCACCAGCAGCCCTGACGCGGCACCCTCCGCAGTCGCCGAGGGTGAGAGACCGGAACTGCTGGACGCCTGGTCGGCGGTCACGGATCCCCGCGACCCGCGTGGGGTGCGTTACCCCTGGCCGGGCTGCTCACCGTCGCGGTCTTGCATCAGGCGTTCGGCGCGTAGCCGGGCCACGATGTCCATCGTCCGCTCGCCAGCCACTCGTCGCCGCTCCAACGATGAGTGCCCGGTACGTCGTGCCGGCACTGCCGTAGCCCGGCCAGGCACGGATTCTTCCGCAGCCAGAACCACCTCGCCGGTAGCGCCATCGTCGCCATCTGGCCATCCCGCCCCGGAGACAACCAACGACGGGTCAACGCTCGACCGGCCGAGAGCCCAATTCACGAAGTCAGGTGACGGCTGCGCCAACCGAGTTGTTTGACGTTCCGCAGTTCCGGGCTCGGACGCCGAGCGATGTAGTGTTGAGCGCGAATTGCTGGCGGGCAATTGCATCGTGCTGGACTACGACATCGGCCGGTTCGTGGCCGCCTCGGAGGCCCTGTACTCCTACGAGGGCACCCGTCAGATCAACCCGATGATCGTAGGGGCGGGCGGTGACCGGGCTGAGCGGTCTCGTCTAGCGCTCAGCCCGCTCCGGCCGTGTGGCGTACTCCTCAATCGACATACTCGATCGGTACCCGGGTGTAGCCGTCGACCTGTTCCGGAATGCGCAGCTCCTGGGAGTTGGCCGAGGTGACCAACGTGTTCAGGAGGCTGGTGAGCATGCTGACGATGGCTTCCTTCTCGTTGTCGACCTCGGTCGCCAGGTAGGCCGCCTTGGTCGCGATCTTGCCGAGAACCGCGGCGTTCGCGTTGCCGAAGCCGTACGAGATGATGTGCGGCCGGCGTCGGAAACCCTTGTTGGTGAGGGCGTCGAAGTCGCCGGCCCAATTCTTGTCCATCGGCGCGCCGTCGGTGAGGATGAAGACTGCTGGGCGCAGCACCGCGCGACCGAGGTTGCGCAGGTCGTCGATGTCGGCATCAATGCGCTGCTTGACGACCTGGAACATCCGGCCGTAATTGGTGCCCCCACCGCAGCTGATCATTGGCAGTTGAGAGACCTGGTCGATGTCGGCCATCGCGAGCACCACGTGGGCGTCGGTGTTGAAGGTGACGATCGAGATGTGGGCGAATTCAGATACGCGAGGGCTGTTGCCCAGAACGTCGAAGACGTGGTCGACGGTGTCGTTCAGGAGCTGCTCCTGCGGCTTCATCGAGCTCGACGTGTCAACGACGAGGTATGTGGGTAGAACCTTCGACTTGATCATGGGTTCGGTCACGGACCGTGTCCTTTCGGGTGTCAGAGAATGAGATAGCTGCAGAGGAACAGCACGCCGACGACGAATGCGATGACGAACAAGCCACCAATCACGGCGGGCCAATCCGGGGTGGGCGTGGACAAGTTGGTCGGGGGAGCGTGCACTGGCGGCGGTGGCGGCGGTGGCGGCGGCCGGAGAGCCGGTGGTACGGGTGCCGGTTCCGATCGAGCGCCGGGCTGGCGTGGCACCACCGCACGTCCGCCGAAGAGTCCGCCGTCCGCCGGGGGCGGATGCGTCGGCCGTCCGCCCTTGAAGTCGCGTCGGGGCCGCCATCCGGGTGCCGTCGGTGGCGAGGTGACGTTCGTGGTGGTGTTCGGACGGCTGGGGGCGACATGACCGCTCCCGCCGTTCAGCGGGCGCCAGCCGTCCACGCCGGTCTCGTCGATGAGTTTGGTCTGCGGTACGGGCACTCCGAGGACCTTGGCGAGTTGGGTGAGCGTGGGCCGGGCCGTCCGGTCGCCGGAGCCCGAGAGCATGGCCAACAGCGTCTGCGGGACGGGCCCGGCCATCCGAGCCAGGGCCGCCTTCACATCCGGCTGGCTGCGCCGGACGGTGATGATGCGCCCGACGAGCAGCGCAAGGCGATAGCGGTCGGTGCAGTTGTCGACCGGCTGTGGGTTGGGCGTGAGCGGATCCTCGAACTCGGAGGTGAATACGTGCGGCCGAGGTCCGTAGGAGGATCCGTCGATGTCGAAGATGTAGACTGTGTGCTCATGCGGCTGCCAGAAGGCGTTCGCATAGGACCAGTCGGCGTAGACCAGCCCGCACTGCTCGAAAAAGCAGGCCACGCGGACCAGGCTCCGGCAGAGTGCATCCCGGTCGGCCGCTGACTGACGGGGGATCTGGCGCTGTTCCAGCCAGTCGTCGTCCTTGGCCAGATAGTCGATCGGGAGAGGGCTGTGCCGCACAGTGGGGTTGGTGTACGACCTCGGCAGCCAGGTCACGGACATGCGCGGCGGCGCCTCCGGCATCATCACGCCGACGGTCCGCTGATGTTCGGTGATCCGGCTGGCCGGCCACGAAGTGCTGGCGGCGAGGAAAGCCGCTTCGGACGGATCCGGCAGGACATGCGGCTGCTGAATGAGGCGGTCCAGAACGGCGGCGTCGACCTTCCTGGACACCTCGGCGTTGTACTTCTTGAAGAGGTAGCCGGGAAAGTTGGGCGTACGCCAGACGCCGAGGCTCTCCCCGGCGGGCTTGAAATCCGGGGTGTCGGACAGGGTGCCGAGCTGACTCACCTCCATGACGGGCGGAATCGTCACGTAGCTCATCGCAGTGCGGCCTTACCTGGGCTCTGCCGCCCAGCCCACACCACCACGGCGGTCCGGTCGTCCAGCTGCTGCCGCGCGTCGAAGTCCACGTCGAGCATGAAGGACGCGAGCGGCGGCGGCCTGCGCCAGCGTTCGGCGAACCAACCGGCCGCGCCGGGCACCTCGGAGAAAGCGTCGGCGACACCGTCCGACAGCACCGCGACGGTGTCGCCGTCGCCGAGGGCGAACGTCAACCCGGCGGCGGCGTCCGGCGTGTGCGGCAAGAAGGTGGACAAAGTGCTGCCGTTGTAGCTGTCCTTGGCCCTGCCGGTCAGGCACTTCCAGCCGCTGTCGTCACGTTGCCAGAGGTGGGTGTCCCCGATCTGGCCGACCCAGCCCTTCGGCGGCTGGCCGTCCCGCCGGTACGCCGGCAGCACGGCGACGGCCAACGTCGTGCGTACGTCGTTCGGGTCCAAACCTCGGTCCTTTGCCTGCTGAACCAGCGCGGCCGAGACGGCGCGGAACAGTTCGGCCGCGTTGAGGCTTTCCGGCGGCCGCCGCTCGTCGAGATGGCGTCGTACCAGCGCGACCGCCGTGCCGACCGCAGTGGCGGCGCCGAGCTCGGATCGGGCGCTGTCGGACATGCCGTCGGCCACCGCCACGACCAGGAAGTCGCCGTTGCGGTCGCGGGCCACGCGGTAGGCGTCCTGGCGCGGCTTGACCGGTTCCTCGCATCGGTGACCGGAGCCGATCACAGACGCGGCGCGCACCTCGAGGTTGCTTAGGACCGCCTGGTCAGCGGCGACGCCGGATGGAGAGGCGCTCTCGGCGGGCAGCAGCCACGGCATCCCAGCGGCCTTGGAGCCGGGCAAAAAGCGCGGCGACATCGCGGTTTCCGGCGCCAGGACGTGCTCTACGGGCACCGCCGGAGCGGCGCGTGGCGGTGGTGCGGTGGCCACCGGGGTGCCGGTCCGGATCGACTCCACCGGATCGGCGGACGGTCGCGGCTGGTCGGACGGTCCGGGCGGCGCTTCGAAGATGGGGCCGTTGTCGGGACCCGCGCCGCTCAAAGCTGCCTGAGACACGGATTTCTCCGATCGGTGCGGATGATCGACGCCGTTTTTCCGCTGGTGATGGGGCGGACCTGGCGGGTGATCGTACTGCGGCTCACTCCGTCCGGACCGGTCCTTGCGGCAGCCGGGCAGGTGAAGTCGTGACCTCTGGTGGTGCTGCGCCCGATCCCCGCCATGGCGCGTCGATCTGAGGGACACCAACGCGATCGAGACGAACACGACGACCACGAATAGCCACATTATGAACAGCGTGTAGGAAGGCCCCACGTCAGTTCGTACCCGTTCCGCTCTGCGCCGACTTGCGGGGTCGCCAGCCGCCTACCCCGTCCGGATCAGGAGCCGGGGTTGCCGGTGGCAGCGCCGGCGCGGTGGGCGCACCGCCCGCGGGCTTGCGCGGCCGCGTCGCCTGGGCAGGCGCAGGGGGCGCGCCGGCCC
>NZ_RCVI01000236.1:0-7100 GCF_003667455.1 Micromonospora sp. CV4
GGTGCGGGCGCCATCGGGGCGGACGTCACCGAGGCGGACGGCCCGGCGGACGGTGGCGCAGGCCGGGTCGGGGTCGGCGTCGGGTCCGGGGAGGAGCTCGGGGTGCTGTCGCCGCCGAGCAGGTCGCCGACGAGTTGCCCGACGCCACCGATGAGGTCGCGGACGGGGCCCGAGGGGGCGGACGGCGACGGTGTGGGCGACAGTGCGAGCGTCAGCACGAGTGCGACGACGGCGGGCATGAGACCACCTCGGATCGGTCGTTGTCCCCGGCACGCTACCGCAGGGCGGTGACGCGTGGGTGACCCGCCGACGCGAGGCGGGCACGCGTGTCGCGCGTACCCGCCTCGGGCGTCCGAAGTGATCAGACGGGCAGGCCACCGACCTGGGTGGAGATCCAGGACCGGATGGACGGCAGATCGACGTAGATGGACGGGCCGGTGGCGCACGTGGAGTTGTTGTTGCCGGCGCGGCTGGTCGCGCCGATCAGGTTCCACACCCCGTTGACGCGGCGCACCTGCGGGCCACCCGAGTCGCCGTAGCAGGCCCCGGAGGTGCCGTTGGTGTTGTTGGTGCAGATCTCGTACGGGCCGTTGATGCCGGAGCACCGGCTGTCGGCCACGATGGACGTGTCCAGCTCGTTGGCCACCGCGGGGGCCGATCCGCAGCCCGGGCGGGGGCAGGTCTGACCCCAGCCGATGATCCGGGTGGCGGTGCCGACCGCGCCGGAGGTCGACGGGATCGGCGCCGGGGCGTACGTGACCGAACTGGCCAGTTGCAGCAGCTTGACGTCGACGCTCGGGTGGTTGACCGCGCGGGTCACCCGGACCACCGTCCCGCCGCTGCTGCGGTTGACGCTGCCCACCCGGACCGAGGACGGCGTCGAGCAGTGCTTGGCGGTGACCGCCCAGTTGGCCTTGATCAGCGTTCCGGTGCAGCCGGAGACGTACACCATGAAGGGGTAGTTCTCGGAGGCCGGCCGGCCGCCGACCACCGTCGGTCCGATGTCCCCGGTGCCGTCCCAGGTGTACGTCGCGCCGCTGGCCGGCGCGGCGAGTGTGCCGGCGAACAGCGAGTTCACCCGGGACGCCTCGGCCGCGCTCGGGTTCGCGTTGCGGCAGGAGACGGGTGCGCTGCTGCCGGACATCAGGTCGGAGCAGAGGCCGGTGCGCCGGTCCGGCAGGCCCAGGATGTGGCCGACCTCGTGGGTCGCGATCCGGGTGCGGTCGTAGCCCTGGTTCACGGCCGTGCGGCCCATCCAGATGCGTCCCGAGCCGAGGCCGGTCGGTTGCGCCCGGGGCCAGCCGTTGTCGACGTAGATGGTGATGCTGGCCGGGGTGCCGGCCAGGAGCCGGACGTTGCTGACCCGGCTGTTCCAGATCTGCGCGGCCTGGTCGAAGTTGGTGCGGAACTCGCCGGTCCGGCTCGCGTCGTAGTAGACGGTGCGGACGGCGGCGGCCGGGGCGCCGGTGGCGAGCTGCACCCCGGCCGCCGCCAGCACGGCCACCAGCATGGCCTGCGCCGCGCGCAGCACTTGTCGTCGGAACATCACGCACTCCCCTGCGGTAGTCCGGCGGCCACCGGCCGCCGGTCATCGATGTACGTGAATGCTAATGTGACGGCGGTCGATGCTCGGCATAACGGAACCGTCATACCGGCGAGGTCGACGGCTGTCTACCGTCGGTTACGCCACCACGCGGGCAGCAGCCTGGCCAGCCCCTGACCCCGGGAAGCGCTTGGACAGCGGTGCGGCCTCCGCAGGGTCACGCGGAGGCCGCACCGTGGGCACGCCCGGGTCAGTCGCTACCAGTTGCCCAACACGAGACGGCCGGAGACGTTGCCGAGGTTGAACGGCCCGCTGTTGTACCAGACCCGGGCAGCGAAGTTGCCGTTGCGCCAGACGTAATAGGAGAACGTGCCGCCCGGCTGCTGGTACGCCATGACGATGTCGTCCTTGCCATCACCGTCCACGTCATTAGAGGCCATCCGGTCACCGACGACGCTCAGCCGGAAGGCTCCCGAGTCGTAGTCGCTGGTGCGGTTGAACGAATCACCGTCGGACAGCCAGCGGTAGATCCGCATCGTGCCGTCACCCTGGTCGTACGCCATCGCCGGCTCGGCCTTGCGATCACCGTTGAAATCACCGAGCACGAGACGGCCGCCGACCCTGCTGAGGCTGAACGGCCCGCTGTCATACCAGACCCGGGCAGCGGCATTGCCGTTGCGCCAGACGTAGTAGGAGAACGTACCGTCCGGCTGCTGGTACGCCATGACGATGTCGTCCTTGCCATCACCGTCCACGTCACCGGAGGCCATCCGGTCACCGACGACGCTCAGCCGGAAAGGCCCGGAATCATAGTCGCTGGTGCGGTTGAACGAATCACCGTCGGACAGCCAGCGATAGATCCGCATCGTGCCGTCACCCTGGTCGTACGCCATCGCCGGCTCGGCCTTGCGATCACCGTTGAAGTCACCGAGGACGAGGCGGCCGGCGACGTTGCCGAGGTTGAACGGTCCGCTGTTGTACCAGACGCGGGCAGCGGAGTTGCCGTTGCGCCAGACGTAGTAGGAGAACGAGCCGTCTGGCTGCTGGTACGCCATGACGATGTCGTCCTTACCGTCACCGTCCACGTCACCGGAGGCCATCCGGCCACCGACGGCACTGAGCCGGAAGGCTCCCGAGTCGTAGTCGCTGGTGCGGTTGAACGAATCACCGTCGGACAGCCAGCGGTACATCCGCATCGTGCCGTCACCCTGGTCGTACGCGACGGTAGGGGCGGCACGTCCGGTCGGCTTCGGCGGTGCTGGCGGCGTGGAGGATTTCGCGATCTTCGTGTAGCGGCGCGCGACATAGCTGGTAGCGCGGTGGCTGTCGATGGTCCCGGCATCGATCGCCGCCGTCCGGATCTTCACCGGCGTCGACCCGAAGGTGTAGTAGGTGAAGTGCCGGCGGTCGGTCTTCCAGCTCTTGAAGAGGACGACGTGCTTCGCGGCGAGGTTGAGGATGTCGCCGGGCTGCAGGTCCCCCTTGTTGATCTGGTTGGAGAACTGGTGCAGCGTCCGCGTACTGGGGTCGGCGTTCAGATGCCAGGCCATGCCCACCAGGCCTGAGCAGTCACGCCGGTATTTGCGGGTGTGCGTGGGGTCCCAGGAGAACGCCCGTTGGCTGTACGGGCCGGGCTGACGGTCGACCCAACCCTGGGCACGCTGCAGAACCTCGGCCCGCGTGATCGACCCACCGATTGCGGAGGCCGACGTGGACATCTGGCCACCGTCGGAGCCCTGGGGCGCCGAGGAATCCTCGGTCTCGTCGACCGGATCGTCGTCGGGCAGCTCGTCGCCGGGGTCGTTCAGCTGGCATCCGTCGAGCTGGGCCGCGATCTCGGCCGGCACCGACTCGTCGCAGACCCCGCCCGAACCGACGTTGAGCGGCTTCCACTGCTGTGCCACATCCTCGTAGCGGAACAGCACGAACGACGCGTCGTACTCACCTTCCGCCGGCACGACCGCGGTGGCGAAGGGCAGGGCACAGCTCACGCTCTCCAGCAGAGCGGGATTCCCGGCCGCCTCGTCAGTGAGCGGATCGGCCCGCAGACCGGCCAGCAGGGTGTCCGGCGCCGGACAGGCCGGAGCCGCCGCGGCGGCCTGCGCCGGGACTCCTCCCGGAATAGCAAGAACACCAGTCATCAGCAGTACTGTCGCGAGCCTTCGCCCGCCCGATTCACGCACAGTCTTCCTCCCCGTTCGTCGTTGATGAATGTCCGCACCTTGGGTGAGCGAGGGCGACTCAGGTCGTCCAGCACGCTCAATCCATGTGTCACCCCGGACGCATCCGGAGCGCAACTTCCGACGTTGGCCAAGCGCCGGGCCGGACGAGTCCGAAATGGAGATTACGGCGGGAGGAGGATTCCGTCTGTCCCGCGATCAGGCGGTCAGACCCAGGGCATTGCGGGCATGAATTAGGGTGGACGGCCGCCCCGCGCCGCCACCGAAGACGTCGATTTCGTCGTCAGGAGTGGGTGGGAGCACCGGCTACGCCACACCGGATCGTGGGTCTGCACGCACACGCCCGGACGCTCGACGCCGCCGAGACGGCACAGGGTCCCGCGCTGGGCCTCGTACCCGCGGTCGGAAGCCCGACTTCGCGCTCGAATCCGACGACAACAGGCCGAGCTGGTGGGTGGCCCGCGGCTGAACCCGGGTCGGCGGCTGTTACCCAGCGGTTACGCCGCAGCGAGGTGCCTGTGCCGGGGCGGGTCGACGGTGGCGGCAGAGGGTCACCGGCAACGCCGCCGCGACGTGGCCCCCCGAACATCGGACGGAGGCACCACGATGAGGATCAGGAGCGCACTGACGGCGCTGGCGGTCGTGCTCGCCGGGCTGGTCGCCGGCGCGGGCAACGGCGCCGCGGCGAGCACCACCACGGCGGCGGCGACCACGTCGCCGTACTGCGGCATCACCTGGGGCAGCGCGGAGAAGTCGGCGGGCGCGCTGAGCAGCGCCCCGCTGGTCGACGTGCGGACCGGCCGGCACGACTGCTACGACCGGGTGGTGTTCGAGTTCGCCGGCCCGGTGGACGGCTACGCGGTCGGCTACGGCGAGACGTGGACCGAGGGCGAGGGTTTGGCGCTGTCGCCGTACACCGCCGGAGGCGCGCTGCTGCGGGTCTCGCTTCGGGCCCCCGCGTACGACGACTCCCACGTGGGCACCGTGCCGTACCGGGTCGGTGAGCACGCCGCGAACCTGCTGCGCTACCCGACGCTGCGCGACGTCGTCTTCGGCGGCAGCTTCGAGGGCTACACCACCTTCGCGGTCGGCGTGCGGGCACGGCTGCCGTTCCGCACGTTCGTGCTGGCCGGCCCCGGCGGGCACAGCCGGATCGTCCTCGACGTGGCCCACCAGTGGCAGCAGTGACACCCACGGTGTCGGGGGCCGCCCGGTCCCCGACACCGACCGTTTCGCCAGGCTGCGTGCCGTCGCGGCGGGTCTACCCTCAGGTCATGGAGGGCCGCGTGCTGGTGGTCGAGGACGATGCCTCCATCCGGGAGGTCACCGCCCTCGGTCTGCGCCGCGCCGGCTTCCGGGTCGACACCGCCGTCGACGGGCGGCAGGCCCTGGCGACGTGGCGGGCCCGCCCGGTCGATCTGATCGTGCTCGACGTCATGCTGCCCGGTCTGGACGGCCTGGAGGTCTGTCGGGAGGTCCGGCGCACCAGCCAGGTGCCGATCCTCATGCTGACCGCGCGCACCGACACGATCGACGTGGTGGTCGGGCTGGAGTGCGGCGCCGACGACTACCTGCGCAAGCCGTTCGACCTGCCCGAGCTGGTGGCCCGGGTCCGCTCGGTGCTGCGCCGGGCGAGCGCGCCGGTCGCGTCGAGCACCATCGAGGTCGGCAGCCTGGAGATCGACCCGGGCAGCTTCGTGGTCCGTCGGGGCGGCCGGGAGGTGTCGCTGACCGCCACCGAGTTCCGCCTGCTGCTGGAGCTGGCCCGCCGGCCCGGGCAGGTGTTCACCCGGGAGGTGCTGCTGGACCTGGTCTGGAACCACAGCTTCCTGGGCGATTCACGGCTGGTCGACGTGGCGGTGCAGCGGCTGCGCGCCAAGGTCGAGGACGACCCCGCGCACCCTCGGCTGGTACGCACCGTTCGCGGCGCCGGCTACAAGCTGTCCACGGGCTGATGGGAGATCGGCGATGGCCGGACGCGCGGTGCCCCCGGGCCGCCTGCGGCGCCGGCTGACGATCGCCTTCGTGCTGGTCGCCGGTGTCTCCGCCGGCCTGCTCGCCGGGGGCACCGGGCTGCTGCTGCGGCAGTCCTGGTTGGACGCCTCGCTGCACCAGGCCGCCGCCGACGCCCGCTACCAACTCGTCCTCGCCGGACAGTTCCTGCCGTTGACCGACCAGCGCAGCACCGAGCTGCTCACCAGCTTCGAGGGCAGCGGCCGGCACGTGGTGCTCGTCGACGGCCCGGCCCGCCCCTCGCACCCGTCGTACGCCCCGACCCTCGGCACGCAACTGCGGGCCACGGTGGCGGACGGGCAGCTCGGTTACCAGCGATCCGCACCGGCGGAGCGCCCCCGGCTGTTGGTGGTCGGCGGCCGCATCCCCGGCTCCACCGCCGAGCTGTACGTGATCACCGTCGAGGACGACATCGCCGCCGACCTGGGTCAGCTGCGGACCGCGCTGCTCGCCGGCTGGGTGCTGGTGGTGCTGCTCGCCGCCGGGGTGGGGCACCTGCTGGCCCGCCGCACGTTGGAGCCGGTGGGCCGGGCCAGCCGGGCCGCCCGGGCGCTCACCGAGGGCCTGCTCGCCACCCGCCTGCCGGTACGCGGGCGCGACGAGTTCAGCGTCTGGGCGGCGTCGTTCAACGAGATGGCCGAGGCGCTGGAGTCGAAGATCGCCGCGCTCTCGGCGGCGCAGGCGCGGGAGCGGCGGTTCACCGCCGACGTCGCCCACGAGCTGCGTACCCCGGTGACGGCCCTGGTGGCCGCGGCCTCGCTGCTGCGCGAGCACCTCGACCAGCTGCCCGACGATGCCCGACCGGCCGCGCGCCTGCTGGTCGGTGACGTGGTCCGGCTGCGCCGGCTGGTCGAGGACCTGATGGAGATCTCCCGGCTGGACGCCGGCCGGGAACGGCCGACGGTCGAGCCGGTCGACGCGCCGGCGCTGCTGCGCGGGATCGTGGCGGCGCGCGGCTGGTCGGAGCGCGTGCTGGTCTGCGGTGATCCGGTGGCGCTGCGCACCGACCCGCGCCGGCTGGAACGGGTGCTGGCCAACCTGGTCGCGAACGCGGTCGAACACGGCGGCGGGGAGATCCGGGCCACGGTGTCCGGTGTGGGCCCGCTGGTCGTCTTCGAGGTCACCGACCAGGGGCCGGGCATTGCGGCCGAGCATCTGCCGCGCCTGTTCGACCGGTTCCACAAGGTCGATCCGTCGCGCTCGGCGCCGGGCAGTGGGCTCGGGCTGGCCATCGCCCGGGAACACGCGGCCCTGCTCGGCGGCGTGCTGAGCGCGTACAGCGAGCCGGGCGTGGGTAGCCGGTTCCGGCTGGAGTTGCCCGCCCTCGGCCCCACCCGGCCGCACGAGGGCGTGCCGCGTCCGGT